>CAUASQ010000153.1 GCA_958431945.1 uncultured Collinsella sp.
GCTCAAAGATACGGAAGATCTGCGTGTACCACAGGTCCTGGGTTGCCTGCGGCTTTACCAAGATGGTATCGACGCCGGCGAAATTGCCACTCCACACATCAGTGTAGAGCTGATCACCGATCAGTACCGCCTCGTCGGCCGTGGCGCCGAGGCGCTTAAGACCCGCCTTGAGGGCAAACGGCGCCGGCTTCATGGCGTGGCTAATGGCCTCGAGTCCCAGCTCGCGCGCAGAGCTCATGACCTGGTCGCGATGCCAGTTGTTGGACACCATGCACAGCTTAAAGCCTTTGGCGCGGGCGGCGTCGAGCCAAGCGGAAACCGCAGTGGGAACCTGCTCGGTGTCGCGCGGCACCAGAGTGTTATCGCGATCGAGCAGAATGGCGCGTTTGCCGTCGGCCCACAGGGTATCAAGGTCGATGCGATCGACCGAGGCAACGTATCGTTTGGGGGTAAAAATCCTCATGCTAATTCCAAGACTGTTGATGCTCTTCGTAGGTTTGCGAGAAGTACTCCTCGTCCTGCGTAATGTAGAAATACAGGTCATCGGAGTCGGTCGGCTCAAGCGTGGCCTTGAGTGCCTCGAGCGACGGAGAGCAGATGGGCGTGGGTGGCAGGCCCTCGTGCTTATAGGTGTTATACGGGCTATCGCTCTGCAGGTCGTCGGCGGTAACCTCGCCACCGGTGACATACATCATGGTCGCATCGCTGTTGAGATAGCGCAGACCGTCGAGCTTGCCGGCAAGGCGGTTGTAGAAGACCGAGGCCACGTGCGCACGTTGATCGGCGTTGAGGCCCTCGCGCTCAACGATAGAGGCCAAGTTAACGATGTCGTAGTCGGACATCTCCACACCGTAGCGCTCCTTGATCTTGGCTTCGCAGCTCGCAAAGTCAAGCGACTTGTACTCAGTCTTAAACTGATCGAGCATGGCACGAATCACGTCATCGGCCGTCGGCGAATCACCCAACGAACAGGTCTTGGGGAACAAGAAACCCTCGAGCGAATCGTTGGCGGCGCCCTTAAGGAAGCTATAGTCGTCCACGTAGTTGGAGGCCTTGGCCTGTTTGAGGAAGTCTTCCTTAGAGATGCTGTCGTAGGCCTGGGCCACACGGTCCGCGACTTGATCGACCGTGAGGCCCTCAGGGATAGTCAGCGCATTGGAGCCCGCGTTGGGGCCTTCCATGAGCTGCTGGACGACCTTGGTCGCATCCATGAGCGTGGAGAACGAGTAGGTGCCAGGCTTAAGCGACATATCGGCGTTGAGCTTTTTCACCGCCGCGTAGTAATCCTTAGGATTTTCGACGATATGGTTCTCGGAAAGAATCGAGGCGATCGTATCGCCCGAAGCACCGTCGGGAATGGTCACCGTAACCTGCTGACCAGCCGTGACCTTCGTATCCTCACCGGTAATGAAGCCCTTGACGGCAGGCACGACAAAGAAAGCGATAGCAGCAAGCGCGATTACGGCCACCACGACGCCGACAATCATAGGCACCGGGGAGCTTTTCTTTTGGGCACCGCGACGAGCATGCGTGTTGTAGCTCGAGCGGGTCGCCGGAGCAACGCCATGCGAGCCGCGAGCGTGATGCGAATGCGATTGGGAGGCCTGCGTTCGCTGGGTAGGTGCCTGCTGCTTAAAGCGAGTACCGCCTGCGGGCTGAGCCGAACGAGCAGTGGGCTGCTGAGCCGCGTGAGAAGCCGGATGCTGAACCGAACGAGCTGAAGGCTGCTGACCCGTCAGTTGAACAGGTTGGGCCGAACGAGAGGAGGACTGCACCGGACGCGCGGCAGACTGAGCTGCGCGCTGGGTCGGCTGTGCCGGACGCTGGCCAGGCTGGGCAGGGCGCGACGTAGGCTGCCTATGGCGATTCGGCTGGCGCGGGTCGGAAGCGCTAGGCATGCGAAACCTCCTCGTTCTTGCGATCGAGCCACGTCTGCAAGAACAGGCTGGCAGCGATCATGTCAATCTTGCCCCTCATCTGCTTTTCGTTGAGCCCCTGCTCGCGCAGGATACGCTTTGCCTCTTGCGAGGACAGACGCTCGTCCTCAAACTCCAACGGAAGATCGAGCTCGTCGGCAATCTTTTGCGCCACGGCGGCAACGCGCTCGGCCTGGGGGCCGGGCTCACCGGCCATGGTCAGGGGACGCCCACTTACCAGGATATCGGGCTCATAGTCCTCGACCAGGTAGCGGAACGTCTTGGCCATACCGGTGACCTCTGCAGCCGGGAGCACCTTGACAGGCATCGCCATCTTGCCATCACGGCTCGAGACGGCGATGCCGATCCTTGTCTCCCCTATGTCCAGCGCAAGCGCGACCACAGCGACTACTTAAGCACCGAGCGCGGTCTTGGCGGCCGCGAGGGCATCGGCGATACCGGCAGCGTTCTTGCCACCGGCCTGGGCCATGTTGGGACGACCGCCACCGCGACCATCGACCAGGCCCGCGATCTGCTTGATCACGTTACCGGCGTGGAAACCGGCCTTCACGGCGTCATCGGAGCCGGCAGCGAGCAGGGCCGGAGTGCCTTTCTCGGTCACGCTGGCGACGACGCAGGCGACGGGGCCGGCGACCTTCTGGTGCACGGTATCCCAGACGTTGCGCAGGTCGGCAGCCTCAAGGCCCTGGAGCTCAGCGACGACGAGCTTGTAGCCGTCGAGCTCGACGGCGCCCTCGATGGCGCTGGAGATAGCGTCGGAGGAACCACCGGTTAGCGCCTTCTTGAGCTTGTTGGACGTCTCGCGCAGCTCGGCCTGCAGGTTCTCCACGCGGGCGGGAACCTCATCCACGCGGCACTTGAGCGCAGCAGCAGCGGCGTCGACGAGCGCCAGACGGTCGGCCATGTAATCGAGAGCGCCCTTAGAGGTCACGGCCTCAATGCGGCGGACGTTGGAGCCCGTAGAGGACTCGGAAATGATCTTGAACAGGCCGATCTCGGCGGTGTTGGCGGCATGGGTGCCACCGCAGAGCTCACGGGAGAACGGCTGGTCCTCGGCGCCCACGGAGACAACGCGGACGACGTCGCCGTACTTCTCGCCGAAGAGAGCGACAGCGCCGGCAGCCTTGGCCTCGTCGATGCCCATGACGCGGGTCACGACCGGCTTGGAAGCGAAGATCTGCTGGTTGACCAGGTCCTCGACAGCCTTGAGCTGCTCGGAGGACAGGGCCTCGAAGTGCGTGAAGTCAAAGCGCAGGTGCTCGGGCGTCACCAGCGAGCCAGCCTGGGATACATGCTCGCCCAGGACCTGCTTAAGCGCAGCGTCAAGCAGGTGGGTGGCGGTGTGGTTGCGACGCAGGAAGCCACGGCGCTCGGCGTCGAGCGCGGCGGTCACGGTAGCACCGACGGTCAGCGTGCCCTCGGCGACCTGCGCGACGTGGGCATACAAGCCGTTGTGGTTCTTGGTATCGGAAATGGTCAGTGCAACGCCCTCGGCGGAAAGCTCGCCGGCGTCACCCTGCTGGCCGCCCATCTCGGCATAGAACGGGGTGCGGTCGAGCACAACCTCGACGTCCTCGCCCGCGGCGGCGGACTCGACAGACTCGCCGTTGCGCACAATGGCGACAACCTTGGCGCCCTCGATGACGTCGTTGTCATAGCCGTCAAACTCGGTCGCGGAGACCTTGTCCGAAAGCTCGACCCACACGTCGTTGAAGCTGCCCCAGGCGTCGCCCTTGGCGTTGGCGCGAGCACGGGCCTTCTGGTCCTCCATGCAGGCGGTGAAGCCGTCCATGTCGACGTCGTGGC
>CAUASQ010000154.1 GCA_958431945.1 uncultured Collinsella sp.
TAAAACGCAAACATTCGGAGCTTGCTCCGCGTGAGATTTACCAAGATCACGAGTAAATTTGTGCATAGACCGACGATGCGTCTGCATCGTCGGTCTTTTGCTATCTGGGCATTTTGCGGCTAAGTGTTCATTTGCTGACGTGTGCCTGAATAAATGGACAGATTTGTGCAAGGTTTTGGTCGGTTTTTGGTTTGACCGCAAAAACCGGTTTTGGGGCGTGGCTGTTGTGGAGCTCCTTTCCTGACACGATGGTGTTGGGAGGTTTTGCTATGGCGCAGCGCGAACAACACGAACGAGTCAAAAAGATGGACCGCTGGGCGGGCAAACTGCTCGGTCATAAGGCAGTGGTGATGGCGATACTGGTCGTCATTGCGATGGCGAGTGGGCTGGCGATGGCGAACCTTGGCGGCGGTGCCGGCGGTGTGTCGTTTGAGCGCACTGATGGTTCGGGCACGTTAGTGGAGCCGAGATCCGGCGATGCTTCGAGCGGAAAGACATCCGAAGGCTCTTCGCCTAAGGCGTCTGCCGCGGCAGAGGTCTATGTCGATGTT
This sequence comes from uncultured Collinsella sp., assembly GCA_958431945.1. Lineage (GTDB taxonomy): Bacteria > Actinomycetota > Coriobacteriia > Coriobacteriales > Coriobacteriaceae > Collinsella. The sequence continues at coordinate 552 of CAUASQ010000154.1, forward strand.
GATGGCGCCGTGGTGTCACCCGGTGTATATCGCCTCAAAGACGGGGCGCGGGTGGCTCAGGCGATTGATGCCGCCGGCGGGCTGGCGCCCGAAGCAGACGTTACGGGGCTTAATCGTGCATCCAAGGTCACTGATGGACAAAAAATTCACGTTCCAACGGTAGGGGAGCAGCAGGTGTCCATTGCGGAAGCCGGTGTTGATGGTGGGGCTTCCGCATCATCAGGCGTCGGTGGCGCAACAGGCCTAGTAAACATTAATACGGCAAGCTCGGCAGAGCTGCAGACGCTCTCGGGAATCGGTCCCTCAATGGCACAGTCGATTATCGATGAGCGGACAAAGAACGGTGCTTTTGCTTCGGTTGACGATCTGATGCGCGTGTCGGGAATCGGCGAGAAGAAGCTTGCCAAAATCAAAGATTGCATCTGCGTATGAGTGCGACCGAGCGCGAGCACGTGATGCCTCCGCGGCCCCTGATTCCGTGGACGATGGCCCTGTGTGCCGGCATGTGCATGAGCTGCGCCTTGGTGCTCAACGTGGCCGCTGATGCGCTGCTGAGGGAGCGGGCGCCGGCGGTCGGGCCGCTATGGGCCATTCCCGTTGCGGCGGCGGTATTCGTTGTGCTGGTTCAATCTTGTGCGCGGCTTGCCCCTTTGAAGCGGTGGCTGTATGCCGCGTCCGTCGGTCTCATAGCGGGTGCGGTCGTTTCGGCGTGGTGGGCCGTGGGTGCGCTCAACGCCTCGAAGACGCTCGACGGTCGAGCGGCAAGCAGTCTCGAGTTTGTCGTGCAGGGTGACCCATCCATAAATGACGACGTGTATTCCTATACCTGCGAGGCACGCTCGGACGGTAAGAACTTGGCAACGGTTCGCCTATCGTGTGACCGTGAGTTCAAGGTCGGGGCGCACGTGCGTGTTATCGGTCGCGTGTCACGTTTTGAGAACGATGCGTATGGACGATCGCGCGTGCTTCGAGGCGAGGTGCGCAAGGTTAAAGCCGTTCGGATTGTGTCGGTCGATGAGGGTTCTCCGAGACTGCTGCTTCGGCTGCGAAATGGGCTGCTTGCGTCCATCGCGCCTGCGACCGACCCGGCGCGTGCGCTCATAGCCGGTGTCGTCTGCGGTCGTTCGGCCGAGCTGCGCGCCCAGCCGGCGGGCGACTGGTTTTCGGTGACGGGAACGGCGCATCTTATCGCAGTCTCGGGCAGCCATTTGGCTATCGTGGGCTTTGTAATCGAGGGTGTATTGCAAAAGACTCGGTGCTCACGTGGTCTCCAGCGGGCGATATTGGCGATAACGTTTGTGGGCTATGCTGCCTTTACGGGCGCGTCTCCCTCGGTCGTGCGTGCGTGCTGCATGGTGTTCGTGACGCTTGTCGTAAACGGCGCGGGGCGTCGTCGGCACGGCCTTTCGGCACTCTTCGTAACCATGTCCATCTTTGTGCTACTGCGGCCGACGGTGCTGTTCGAGATGGGCTTTCAACTCTCGTGTGCCAGCGTCTTAGCCATTCTGTGCTTTTGTCCCTATGCGACCTACGCTTTGGGTGAGCTAGGTGTGCCATCAGGCGTTGCCAGCGTGCTTTCCGTCACGCTGTGCTCACAACTGGCGACACTTCCCATTACTATTCCTGCCTTCGGTACATTCTCGCTCATTGCTCCGTTGGCAAATGCGGTCATCGGTCCGGTGGTGAGTGTACTGCTCGCTGTGTCGATCGTGCTGGCTCCCTTTTCGCTCGTGGGACCGTTGCGGACTTGGGCGCTCGTTGTGCCCATGATTGCCGCCCGTTGCGCGCTGTTCTTCGAGCAGCTGTTTGCCGCCGTGCCGGGTGCATACGTGAGCGTGCCGCCCGATAGCATGTGGATTTACCTAGTGCCGTGTTTTCTGGCGGTTCTGCTGGTCTGGTGGCCGCGTCCCCGTGCACGTCCTATGGCGGTGGGGCTTGCATGCCTGATGCTCTTGGCTGCGATTCCGTACGTCTATTGGGATCGATTCGCTCCGCCTTCGGTGACGGTGCTCGATGTGGGCCAGGCCGATGCGATTCTTATCCGCCAAGGCGGCGCAGTAGCTCTCGTCGACTGCGGGCTCGACGAGCGTGTGGTTGCAGCGTTGGTTCGCAATAACGTGCACCATATCGATGCCGTTTTTGTGACGCATTGGGATGAGGACCACTGGGGTGGTTTGCCTGCCGTGCTCGAACAGTTTTCGGTCGGAACGATTGCCGTGGCGGCGGATGCGCTGGAGGATGCTCCTGCCGAGGTATTGAACCGACCTGGCGTGGAGTATCGGCAGGTGCGCCGTGGGGATACGGTCGACATCGGCTCATTTTGCGCTCGCGTGATGTGGCCATTCGAGTTCGTGGATGGCGAGGGAAATGAGGACTCGCTTGTCCTGCTGCTCTCTTATGTTCAGGAAGGCAAGGGCATGCGAATACTTCTCACCGGTGATGCCGAGCTCGACCAAGAGCGGGAATTCGTGCAGGAGGTGGGGGATATCGATGTGCTTAAGTTAGGGCATCACGGCTCGAAGGTCTCGGTCGACGGCGACCTGCTTGGTATCTTGCAGCCCGAGCTCTCTATCGCGAGCGCGGGCGAGGGCAACCGTTACGGTCATCCATCCGATGCCTGCATCGATGCCGTTCGCGATGCGGGCGGCGCGTTCGCATGCACCATCGAACAAGGGGACATTACCGTCTCGCCGACCGTGAAGGGCTTTGCGATGCGATGCCAGCGACCGTGATGACATCGTTGGCGCGCGGTGTGCCCCTGGGCTAAAATGGCACGGTACGAATTCGAGGGTCTGCGAGAGGGGAGCGCAATGTCCGAAACCGGTTTGCTGCCGGCATATCTGATCGTCGGTACCGACGGAGTTAAGCGCGACCACGCCGTCTCGCGTATGAAAGCGCGTCTGGAAAAATCGGGTATGGTCGAGTTCAACCTCGACGAGCGAGACATGACCAAGGACCCCGATATCGAGTCCATTATCGGATCGCTCAACACCTTTCCGATGGGCAGCGAGTTTCGTCTGGTAATCCTCGATGGCTGCTCAAAGCTCGCCAAGGCGGTCTCGGAGCCGCTCGTTGGGTATCTGGCGAGTCCCAGCCCAACAACGGTCTGCCTCATCATCGCCGACTCACTTGCCAAGAATACGCGCCTGTATAAGGCAATCGCCAAGATCGACAAGAAGGC
>CAUASQ010000155.1 GCA_958431945.1 uncultured Collinsella sp.
GGCCGAGCGCAAATTTGATTCTAAAAAACACCTTGCCAAATAGGAGCGTCAGGAAAACATCGACAAAATCATGGACCTTGTGAACAAGCTCGTCCCCGATCGCGTATTTCCCGCGCAGCGCGAGGCGTTCACCAACGTCATCAAGAGCCGCGGCAACTGGTATGACCTGATCATGCGCGTCTTCACCCTCAATCCCGATATGCGCACCAAGTTGCTCAAGGCACTGATTGTCGACGGCAACCTGCTCGCGTGGCCGCAGCAGGAAAAAAGCCGCGAAAAGTACCAGTGCAATATTCCGTGGGCCATACTGCTCGACCCCACGAGCGCCTGTAACCTGCATTGCACGGGCTGCTGGGCAGCCGAGTACGGCTATAAGCAGAATCTCTCATTTGAAGACATCGACTCTATCATCACGCAGGGCAAAGAGCTCGGCACGCATATCTACATCTATACGGGCGGCGAGCCGCTCGTCCGCAAGCACGACCTCATCAAGATCTGTGAAAAGCACCAAGATTGTGTGTTCCTTTGCTTCACCAACTCCACCCTGATCGACGAGGCGTTTTGCGATGACATGATCCGCGTGGCAAACTTTGTCCCTGCCATCAGCGCCGAGGGCAACGAGCACACCACCGATGCCCGCCGCGGCGAGGGCACCTACGTCAAGATCGAGCATGCCATGAAGCTCCTGCGCGAGCGCAATCTGCCCTTTGGAATATCGACCTGCTGGACGAGCGCCAACGCCGATACCGTCGCCACCGAGGAAAACATGGATTGGATGATCCGCGAGGGAGCGCTCTTCTGCTGGTACTTCCACTTTATGCCTGTCGGGCGCAACGCCACCTCAGAGCTCATGCCCACGCCCGAACAGCGTGAGCACATGTATCGTTTTATACGCGAGATGCGCGAGAAAAAGCCGCTCTTTACGCTCGACTTCCAAAATGACGGTGAGTTCGTGGGCGGCTGCATCGCCGGTGGTCGCCGCTACCTGCACATCAATGCAGCGGGCGACGTGGAGCCCTGCGTGTTCATCCACTATTCCAACGCCAACATCCACGATGTGAGCCTGCTCGATGCGCTGCGCTCTCCCCTCTTTATGAAATACTACGAGGGCCAGCCGTTCAACGACAACTATCTCAAGCCCTGCCCCATGCTCGAGAACCCCGACGTGCTGCCCAAGATGGTGGCCGAGACCGGTGCCAAGAGCACCGACCTGGTCGAGAAGGAATCGCCCGAGCAACTGCGCGAAAAGACCCGCGCCGCAGCCGAGGCCTGGGCGCCCGTGGCAGAACGCATTTGGAACGATCCCGACGATCCGCTCTACATCAAACGCCATGAGGACGAGACACAGGGCATGGCCGACAGCGACATGCATAAGTTTGAACAGCAGGGCCGCAAGCTCAAGAGCAACTGCTAGCGCTTGATAACGGAGCAGGCAGCAAAGACGCGGGCGCCTCGGGAGGGGCGCCCGCGCTAGGACAAACGGGTCTCCAAGCTCGAAAGACCGTTCAGAGTCAGGTCGTTGGCGACTGCCGAGACGCGCTCAATGGCGACCGAGCCATCGGACAATGCCCACGTGCGATAGATGCCGATAATACCGGACAGCAAGAACGCCAGGTAGTATTCGAACATTTCGTCCTTAATGCCCTCGGGCAGCAGGCCGCGCTCGGCAATCTCGTGCTCGAGCGGCACACGCAGGCGAGCCATAAAGTCGTCAAGCGGAATGTTTTCGATGAGCTGGCGATTGAGCAGCAGGTTGTTGCACAGTGCCTCGTTAACGGTTTTAAAGAAGGTCGCCGCCGCGCCCAGGGCGCGCTCGTTGGTGTCGCCGTCCATGGAGGCAAGCGTTTTCTCGACCGAGTCGACGATCATTTCGACTACATCGACGGCAATGGCATCCAGCAAGCCGTCGACCGTGCCAAAGTGCACGTAGAATGTCTTACGGTCGACATTGGCCTCGCGCGCAATGGCGCTCACCGTAATATCTGCCAGAGGCTTTTCCATCAGCAGTCGCTCGAAAGCGGAAAGGATGGCATTGCGGCTGCGAACGATGCGGCGATCAATACGCGGTTTGCTGGTGGCCATGGGCGTGTCCCTTCGATATGCGGGCATTCATCAACAGATGAGAGATAATCTACGTAAGAGGATTATCCCCCATACAGCACAAATATGCCCCGCATCATGAAGAACGCACGACTGCCCTACTGCATCTTAGGGCGCTTCTTCTTATTGAGTGCCGACGGAGACACGCGGATACCGTCGCCTGTCTGTCGCACATAGGCTTTATGCGCCGGCTTAGCGGTCCCAGAAGCCTTCTGAGCGTGCTTCTTAGGATCAACGGTAACAGAAATCATGGGGTGCGGCTTATTGGGCGCAGAGGGCGTCTGAGGCGTTCGTCCGAGCTTGCGCATCGCGCGATCCCAGCGTGCGTGGATACTCTCGTTGTGAGCGCTCTTAAGGCCCAGCAGGGGCGCGGCCAAAATCGTCGGAGCGATAAACGTAATGAGGCGCCACAGCAGATAACCGGCGGTCGACGCCGACCCAAAGAAATGACCCAGGAACAGCGCGAAGCCGCCCTCGGCACCGCCGGTGCCACCGGGCAGGGGAACAGCAGAGCTCAGGAGCTGAACAAAGGCGCTCGCGGCCATGACCGAAAAAAAGTCGACTTCGTGGTGGCCAAAGGCAAGCATCAGGAAATACGGCACCAGATAGAAAAACGCGAGCTGCAGCATGGTGATAAACACGGTGAGCAGCATGGAAGAAAAATGTCCGGCAGAAAGCTTGAACTTCTCGGAGAACGAATAGATCTCGCCATCGACAAACGTACGCCATCCCTCGATCTTGGCGGCCGAGACACCTATGCGCTCGAGCCAATTGATGATGCAATGGGCGACGCGCGTGACGGTCTTAGGCATGAGCGCGACGGCGAAGATACCAAGCAAGATGCAGCAGTGGCCGCCAAAACTAAAGACGCACAGCAGCGTCATGTCGCCATAGCGCTCGGCAAAAAACGGCATGCGAGCAAGCAATAGGATAGCGCCCCAGGCAACAAGGCCAAACTGATACACGATAAAACGCGTGAACTGCGTGGCGCCGGCCTCGCCGACATTTTGGCCCGCTTTGGTCAGGCGGTAGATCTGGGCAGGCGTAGAGCCCATCATCATGGGTGTCAGATTACCAAAGAAGATGCCACTCGCCTCGACCGAAATGAGGTCGCGGATACCGACGGGCGAATTGGGGTCGAGCCAAACGGCAATCGCGTACGCCACGATACCAAAAAAGAGGTATAGAAACATGCAGAAGCATGCAGCGAGGAGCCAGGGCGCCTGGACGCTCGACATAGCAGCCCAGAACTGCCCCATCTGCCCGGTTACCACCAGATAGACGATATAACCCACCAGCACAACGCCGATAAAGATTGCGCCGCGGCGTGCGCTCTTATTGTCATCGCCGCCCGAGGCCTCAACCTCGACCTGGGGCTTAGACGTATGCTGAGAGGACTCCGTCATGAGACTCCTTCTAACAGTCAAAATATCTTGGATATTGTACCCGTAAGGGCCATAGGCAGAACGCAAAGCTCTGGTTCAAACGGGAATTGCAGACGGTTGTTTGAAAATAAAAACCCGGGCTTCCATAGGAAGTCCGGGTATCAGATGCGTGGTAGCCCGTACCAGATTCGAACTGGTGATCTCCGCCTTGAGAGGGCGGCGTC
>CAUASQ010000156.1 GCA_958431945.1 uncultured Collinsella sp.
GAGACGCTCATTAGAATGTCGTTCAGCGAGCACGGCAGCATCGAGCTCGCCCCCCGCCACCACGAAAGGGACCGGCCCCTTTGTGGTGATCTTCGGCCCCGGCGTTCACCATCTCAATCTGTAACATCTAGCGGCCGTTTTTGGGTCCAGATGTTACGGATCGAGATGAATTGTTCAGCGGTGCCCGTTTATCTAGATTTGTAACAACTACTCGGCAAATAAGGGTCTACCTGTTACAGAACGAGACAAACCGCGGACCACCACAAAGGTGCCTGTCCCCTTTGTGGTGGTTTTCGACAAAAAGAAGCCGCCCCATTAAGAGAGGCGGCATCAAGCAAGTCTATTTACTAGCGTCCCTCAAGACCCAACGAGAACGCAGAAATGTAGCCCGGGGCTTACCCTTTCCCGAACGCGACCCTCGCGAAGCGCGTGAGCGGGCGGGAAAGGGTAAGCCCCGGGCGGACAATTAAGTGCGTTACTCGGCAGCGGCCTTGAACTTGTTGTAGTTGATCAGGCAGCCGGCCTTGACGATGGCACGCTCCTCTGCCGTCATATCGGCAATGTAGAGCTCAATCTGCTCGACCGCACCATCGGCGCGAACCACGTAAGCGGCGATGTCCTTCAGGTCGCCGTCGAGCGCGGCGCGGATACCCGGCACAAAGACGTAGTCGCCCACCTCAAAGCTGGGCTCGGCCTCCATCTGGAAGGGCACCATGCCCCAGTTCATCACATTGGAGCGATAGCGCTTGGTGGCGTACTCGTGGACGATGTTGGCCAGACCGCCAATTACGCGCTGGCAGCTCGCGGCCTGCTCGCGGGCAGAACCGTCACCGGGCTTCTTGGCATAGAGCATGGAGCCGTACTCGGTCGCCTTGGCATCGGCCGCGACACCCGCGCCGGTCAGCGCCTCAAACACACCGGCAAGCTCGGCATCGAGTGCCGCCAGGTCGCCTGCTGCCTCGCCGGCAACGCGGCGCTTTTCCACCGCGTCAACCTCCTTGGAGCGGCCCACGTAGGCCGGATCACGACGGCTCAGCGTAAACTCTGCCAGGCCCAGCGGATTGGAGCGGAAGGAGCTCGTCTCGCCCGAAGGAATGAGCTCGTCAGTCGTGGTGACCGGGTCCATGATCTTGGAGCACACCTTGAGCAGGATATCGTCGCCGAGAGGCTCCATCGCGGGCCACGGCTTGATGTTGGGGCCTTCGACCAGCTCGTCGGCCGGCTCAGCCTTGCCAAAGCCCCAGTACACGCGCTTCTTGTACGGCGCGTCGTCAAAGGTGTACTCGCAGGCCTCGTCCCAGGTCTCCTCGGGCAGGTCGGTCGCCGGCGTCAGGACGCCGCCGTTGGCAGCCGTCGCCGCAATGGAGCGGGCGTCCATCAGGGCCACCGCGCTCAGCTGGCCATTGCCCGGCTTGGAACCCTCACGGTTGGGGAAGTTGCGCGTAGTGTGGCGGATCGAAAGGCCGTTGTTGGCGGGCGTGTCGCCGGCGCCGAAGCACGGACCGCAGAACGCCGTGCGCACGATCGCGCCGGCCTCCATAAGGTCGTAGATATAGCCACGACGCGTAAGTTCGAGCGCCACGGGCTGGCTCGTGGGATAGACCGACAGCGAGAACTCGCCGCAGCCGGTGTTGGCGCCCTTGAGCACGCGGGCAGCCTGAACCACGGAGTCGTAGTTGCCGCCCGAGCAGCCGGCGATGACGCCCTGCTGCACGTGCAGCTTGCCGTCGACGATCTTGTCGAGCAGGCTAAAGTGCGTCTTGCCCTCGCCGATCTTGGCGGCCTCGAGCTCCACCTCGTGCAGGATGTCCTCGAGGTTCTCGTTGAGCTCGTCGATCTCAAAGCCGTTGGAAGGATGGAACGGCAGCGCGATCATGGGCTTGATGCTCGACAGATCGACCTCGACGCAGCCGTCGTAGTAGGCGACATCGGCGGGCTTGAGCTCGCGGTAGTCGTCGCCACGGCCGTGCATGGCCAGGAATGCGTGCGTGTCCTCGTCGGTGGCCCAGATGCTCGACAGGCAGGTCGTCTCGGTGGTCATGACATCGACGCCGTTACGGTAGTCGGTCGTCATGCTCGCGATGCCGGGGCCCACGAACTCCATAACCCTATTCTTGACGTAGCCCTTGGCAAAGACCGCCTTGATGATGGCGAGCGCCACATCGTGCGGGCCGACGCCGGGGCGCGGGGCGCCCGTGAGATAGATGGCGACAACGCCGGGATAGGCAACATCGTAGGTGTCACGCAGCAGCTGCTTTGCCAGCTCGCCGCCGCCCTCGCCCACGGCCATGGTGCCCAGGGCGCCGTAGCGGGTGTGCGAGTCGGAGCCCAGGATCATCTTGCCGCAACCGGCGAAGTTCTCACGCATAAAGGAGTGGATGACGGCGATGTGCGGCGGGACGAAGATGCCGCCGTACTTCTTGGCAGCCGAGAGGCCAAAGACGTGGTCGTCCTCGTTGATGGTGCCGCCCACGGCGCACAGCGAGTTGTGGCAGTTAGTGAGTACGTAAGGCAGCGGGAACTGCTCCATACCCGAGGCGCGCGCCGTCTGGATGATGCCGACAAAGGTGATGTCGTGGCTCGCCATGGCGTCGAAGCGAATCTTGAGCGCCTCAGGATCTCCGGACGTATTGTGTGCCTGGAGAATCGAATACGCGATGGTGCCGCGCTTGGCATCCTCGGGCGCCTGCGTAATACCGCGCTCAGCAGCCTCGGCCGCAGGCACAACCTCGCTGCCACCGCGCAGGTAGATGCCGTCCTCGTACAGCTTGACCATACTGTCTCCCACTCTGCCCAAAAGATTTGGGCGCATAGCATACATTCGTTCAATATCGTGCCATAGAACGGTTGCGAGTGGGTTACGAATCTGCGCGTTCACTTTATCTCAGTAAAGTAAAGGACGAGCCTGGTGTCAGGCGGCAGATTTGGTGCAAGAGTGTCCCTTTCGACTAGTCGTTTAAGAACGCCCCCAATGACTACCCAGGCAATGCCGATGTTTTGGCGCGGACAGCGAAAGCCCGCCAGAGCGAGCAAGGTGCCTTGAAACGAGGCGGCATTGACCTTCTGGTCATGCCGCCGAAGTTGAAAGGCAGATTGCCGCTCTGGCGGGCTTGCAGCGTCGGCCCGTTACGCGGTTTGGTAAAACCGCGTAACTACAAATCCCCGCCGGCGCCCAGCAGCTTGCGCATGACCTGTTCGGGGTTAACCGAGCCGTCGCGCGGGGCCAAGGTGGTGATCTTCTTCTGCATCTTGTACTCGTGCAGCTCGTCCTCGAGCTGGCGCACGCGGGCGCGGAGCTTCTCGTTCTCGCGGTCGCGCTCCTCGGCACGCTCCTTCATATCGAGGATGCGTACCACGCCGGCGAGGTTAATGCCCTCGTCGGTCAGTTGGTTGATGAGTTCCAAGCGCTCGATATCGGCACGCGAATACAGGCGCGTGTTGCCACCCGAGCGTTGGGGGTTCACCAAGCCCTTGGACTCGTAGACGCGCAGAGTCTGCGGATGCATGCCGGTCAGCTCGGCCGCCACGCTGATCATGTACAGCGGTTTGTTCCTATTGTCCTCGGCCATGCTACCTGACCCCTTTCCGTCTC
>CAUASQ010000157.1 GCA_958431945.1 uncultured Collinsella sp.
GAGACGCTCATTAGAATGTCGTTCAGCGAGCACGGCAGCATCGAGCTCGCCCCCCACCACCACGAAAGGGACAGGCCCCTTTGTGGTGGTTTTCGACTCTGGCACTCGACTGTCTCGATCCGTAACATCTAGCGGCCCTTTTCGATCTTAGATGTTACAGATTGAGATGAAATGATCAGCGGCGATCGTTTGTCTCAATCTGTAACAACCGCTCGTCAAATAGGGGCCCAGATGTTACAGGTCGAGACAAACGGGACCACCACAAAGGCACTGTTCCCTTTGTGGTGGTTTTCGACAAAAAGAAGCCGCCCCATTAACAGAGGCGGCATCAAGCAAGTCTATTTATTAGCGTCCCTCAAGGCCCAACGAGAACGCAGAAATGTAGCCCGGGGCCACCCTTTCCCGAACGCGACTCTCGCGAAGCGCGTGAGCGGGCGGGAAAGGGTAAGCCCCGGGCGGACAATTAAGTGCGTTACTCGGCAGCGGCCTTGAACTTGTTGTAGTTGATCAGGCAGCCGGCCTTGACGATGGCACGCTCCTCTGCCGTCATATCGGCAATGTAGAGCTCAATCTGCTCGACCGCACCATCGGCGCGAACCACGTAAGCGGCGATGTCCTTCAGGTCGCCGTCGAGCGCGGCGCGGATACCCGGCACAAAGACGTAGTCGCCCACCTCAAAGCTGGGCTCGGCCTCCATCTGGAAGGGCACCATGCCCCAGTTCATCACATTGGAGCGATAGCGCTTGGTGGCGTACTCGTGGACGATGTTGGCCAGACCGCCAATTACGCGCTGGCAGCTCGCGGCCTGCTCGCGGGCAGAACCGTCACCGGGCTTCTTGGCATAGAGCATGGAGCCGTACTCGGTCGCCTTGGCATCGGCCGCGACACCCGCGCCGGTCAGCGCCTCAAACACACCGGCAAGCTCGGCATCGAGTGCCGCCAGGTCGCCTGCTGCCTCGCCGGCAACGCGGCGCTTTTCCACCGCGTCAACCTCCTTGGAGCGGCCCACGTAGGCCGGATCACGACGGCTCAGCGTAAACTCTGCCAGGCCCAGCGGATTGGAGCGGAAGGAGCTCGTCTCGCCCGAAGGAATGAGCTCGTCAGTCGTGGTGACCGGGTCCATGATCTTGGAGCACACCTTGAGCAGGATATCGTCGCCGAGAGGCTCCATCGCGGGCCACGGCTTGATGTTGGGGCCTTCGACCAGCTCGTCGGCCGGCTCAGCCTTGCCAAAGCCCCAGTACACGCGCTTCTTGTACGGCGCGTCGTCAAAGGTGTACTCGCAGGCCTCGTCCCAGGTCTCCTCGGGCAGGTCGGTCGCCGGCGTCAGGACGCCGCCGTTGGCAGCCGTCGCCGCAATGGAGCGGGCGTCCATCAGGGCCACCGCGCTCAGCTGGCCATTGCCCGGCTTGGAACCCTCACGGTTGGGGAAGTTGCGCGTAGTGTGGCGGATCGAAAGGCCGTTGTTGGCGGGCGTGTCGCCGGCGCCGAAGCACGGACCGCAGAACGCCGTGCGCACGATCGCGCCGGCCTCCATAAGGTCGTAGATATAGCCACGACGCGTAAGTTCGAGCGCCACGGGCTGGCTCGTGGGATAGACCGACAGCGAGAACTCGCCGCAGCCGGTGTTGGCGCCCTTGAGCACGCGGGCAGCCTGAACCACGGAGTCGTAGTTGCCGCCCGAGCAGCCGGCGATGACGCCCTGCTGCACGTGCAGCTTGCCGTCGACGATCTTGTCGAGCAGGCTAAAGTGCGTCTTGCCCTCGCCGATCTTGGCGGCCTCGAGCTCCACCTCGTGCAGGATGTCCTCGAGGTTCTCGTTGAGCTCGTCGATCTCAAAGCCGTTGGAAGGATGGAACGGCAGCGCGATCATGGGCTTGATGCTCGACAGATCGACCTCGACGCAGCCGTCGTAGTAGGCGACATCGGCGGGCTTGAGCTCGCGGTAGTCGTCGCCGCGGCCGTGCATGGTCAGGAATGCGTGCGTGTCCTCGTCAGTTGCCCAAATGGAGGAAAGGCAGGTGGTCTCGGTGGTCATGACATCGACGCCGTTGCGGTAGTCGGTCGTCATGCTCGCGATGCCCGGGCCCACAAACTCCATGACCTTGTTCTTGACGTAGCCCTTGGCAAAGACAGCGCGGATGATGGCGAGCGCCACGTCGTGCGGGCCGACGCCGGGACGCGGGGCGCCCGTGAGGTAGATGGCGACGACGCCGGGATAGGCGACATCGTAGGTGTCGCGCAGCAGCTGCTTTGCCAGCTCGCCGCCGCCCTCGCCCACGGCCATGGTGCCCAGGGCGCCGTAGCGGGTGTGCGAGTCGGAGCCCAGGATCATCTTGCCGCAACCGGCGAAGTTCTCACGCATAAAGGAGTGGATGACGGCGATGTGCGGCGGGACGAAGATGCCGCCGTACTTCTTGGCAGCCGAGAGGCCAAAGACGTGGTCGTCCTCGTTGATGGTGCCGCCCACGGCGCACAGCGAGTTGTGGCAGTTAGTGAGTACGTAAGGCAGCGGGAACTGCTCCATACCCGAGGCGCGCGCCGTCTGGATGATGCCGACAAAGGTGATGTCGTGGCTCGCCATGGCGTCGAAGCGAATCTTGAGCGCCTCAGGATCTCCGGACGTATTGTGTGCCTGGAGAATCGAATACGCGATGGTGCCGCGCTTGGCATCCTCGGGCGCCTGCGTAATACCGCGCTCAGCAGCCTCGGCCGCAGGCACAACCTCGCTGCCACCGCGCAGGTAGATGCCGTCCTCGTACAGCTTGACCATACTGTCTCCCACTCTGCCCAAAAGATTTGGGCGCATAGCATACATTCGTTCAATATCGTGCCATAGAACGGTTGCGAGTGGGTTACGAATCTGCGCGTTCACTTTATCTCAGTAAAGTAAAGGACGAGCCTGGTGTCAGGCGGCAGATTTGGTGCAAGAGTGTCCCTTTCGACTAGTCGTTTAAGAACGCCCCCAATGACTACCCAGGCAATGCCGATGTTTTGGCGCGGACAGCGAAAGCCCGCCAGAGCGAGCAAGGTGCCTTGAAACGAGGCGGCATTGACCTTCTGGTCATGCCGCCGAAGTTGAAAGGCAGATTGCCGCTCTGGCGGGCTTGCAGCGTCGGCCCGTTACGCGGTTTGGTAAAACCGCGTAACTACAAATCCCCGCCGGCGCCCAGCAGCTTGCGCATGACCTGTTCGGGGTTAACCGAGCCGTCGCGCGGGGCCAAGGTGGTGATCTTCTTCTGCATCTTGTACTCGTGCAGCTCGTCCTCGAGCTGGCGCACGCGGGCACGGAGTTTTTCGTTCTCGCGCTCGCGCTCCTCGGCGCGCTCCTTCATATCGAGGATGCGCACCACGCCGGCAAGGTTGATGCCCTCGTCGGTCAGCTGGTTGATGAGTTCCAGACGCTCGATATCGGCACGCGAATACAGGCGCGTGTTACCGCCCGAGCGCTGAGGATTCACCAGGCCCTTGGACTCGTAGACGCGCAGAGTCTGCGGGTGCATGCCGGTCAGCTCGGCCGCCACGCTGATCATATACAGCGGTTTGTTCCTATTGTCCTCGGCCATGCTACCTGACCCCTTTCCGTCTC
>CAUASQ010000158.1 GCA_958431945.1 uncultured Collinsella sp.
AATCGGCTAAAGTGCGATGGCGAAATTGGTTGTTTTTACAGTAGCGCTAACATCGCGGCCGGGGACAACCCGGGCAGGCTGCGCTCCGAGGCGTCGTTCGCGGCGATATGCGGGGCCTGCCCCATCCCCGCCTCGAGCGGCAAGACCGTGAGGCACAGGCTCAACAGGGGCGGCGACCGGCAGGCGAACAGCGCGCTGCACGAGATCGCGAGGCAGAGGGTCATGCGCGACCCCGAGACCGCCGAGTACGCCGAGAGGGCCAGGGGGCGGGGAAAGAGCGACAGGGAGGTCATGAGGTGCCTCAAGCGCTACGTGGCCAGGGAGGCGTACCGGGCGCTGATGCACCCGCACGAGATCAGGAGGCCGGCGGACGCCTCGGAGCTCGTGGCGGCCAGGCGCACGGCGAGGGTCAGCCAGGTGAGGGCGGCGTCCATACTGGGCACCAGCGAGAAGTACATCTCGATGCTGGAGAGGGGCCAAAGGGAGCTCAAGCCCATAAGGAGGGCCTACGAGGCATGGGTCGAGGCCGGACTTCCGCTCGATTGGGACAGGCAGGCCTTCGAGGCCGAGCGCAAAATGGATTCTAAAAAACACCTTGCCAAATAGGAGCGTCAGGAATTCTAAGGGCCCTGCCCCCTTAGCACACGGACTTTGGAACAAAGTCTAGTGTGTTACGCCTTGCCTGAGGTGTACAGGCTCCCGGTATGCACGTACGAAGCAATTGCCATCAATGCGCCATATAAGTGGCGATCAAGTTCGCATAAAGCGACCTTGGTTCCGCAAAACAAAAGGCAGGATACCATCACCACGATGGTACTCTGCCTCTGTTCGTTTCTGTTTACCGTTCCGAGTGGTCCTTCCGCAGAATTACCGATAAACAAAAAACGTACCCGGACCCTTTCTCGTATAGAATCGGGTTCGAGTGCGAACTGAATGTTGGAGCAATAAAAAACCACCACAAAGGTGCCTGTCCCCTTTGTGGTGGTTTTGGGTTAGAGCTAGAGCGTGTGTCCGTAGGCGTTGGCGGCCTTGATGGCGGCGGCGAACTTCTCGTCGGTGAAGGGCTCCGGGTTACCCTGCTTCCACTCGTTGGTGGCGTGGGCATACTCACACAGCGCCGGGATGTCGGCCTCGGTAAGGCCGACCTGCTCAAGCGTCACGGGCAGCCCCATCTGCTTGTTAAAGGCAGCGTAGTGCTTAAGGTTCTCGGTGTCGCCCGTGTAGGCGAACAACACGAGCACGCCCAGGCTCACGACCTCGCCGTGCAGGTAGGTGCCCTCACGCGGTATGCTGCAGGTGGCGTTGTAGAACGCGTGCGCCACGCTCGAGTTGTAGTAGTAATCGTTCTGGTTGGTCAGGTTCGAGACATAGCCCGTATTGACCACGATATCGAGTGCGATTTGCTTGACGGCCTCGCTCGACAGGTCCTGGCGCACGTCCTCAAGACCCTGGACGCCATAGGTAAACAGCGGCTCGGAGCAGGTGTGGGCAAGCGCCAGGCCAAGACCGGCGGTGTGCTCCAAATTACCGGCGCTCGTGGCGTACTCGACCTCGGGCTGCTTGGACAGGGCATCGCCTACGCCGGCCCAGAAGTACTCTGCCGGTGCCTCGGCGATGATCTTGGGGTTGATGAAGATGTGCGCCGGTCTGTTGGGGTACGAATAGCCCTCGAGCGAGCCGTCGTCGTTATACACGACGGCAATGGCGGTCGCGGCCGAGCAGTTGGAGCAGATCGTCGGCACCGTAAAGACGATCTGCTTGAGCTCGATAGCTGCGGTCTTCACGGTGTCGAGCGCCTTGCCGCCGCCGCATGCGATAAGCACTTCGGCTTCCTGGCAGGCGGGGGAGTTTACGACCTTGGCGATATTTGCGCGCGTACTGTTGGTGCCGTAGATGCGCGTCTCCAGAATTTCGACGTCGGTACCCGCCAGCGCAGCTTCGATACCGGGAAGTGCTGCGGCCAGTGCCCGCTTGCCACCGATGATCGCGACCTTCTTCGCGCCGTACTCGGCCAGCGCGCCGGGCAGCTCGTCAAAGCAATCCTCGCCAACGGTGTAGTCGCTCATTCCAATCGTGCGCATAGCAACCTTCTTTCGTTCGATAAAGTGCTTACAGGTATTTTGCTCCAAGAGAAGGTCCACGGCCGCAAGAAATTTCGAACGTATAAAACCAATGTTTAGGGTTTTTCGACGGCGCGGAACGTGCTAGCATACTCCGCATAAGCGTTGATGGGGACGAGTAGTCGGCCGTCCGCATGCTACAGAGAGCGGGGAGTGCTGAGAGCCCGTGCATGCGACCGATGAAAATCACCCCGGAGCTGCGATCCCAACGGACGTGCCTCGCAGGCACGTCTTAGTAGATATCGCCGAGATGGTCGTCGATACAGGCCAGCCGAGTAACGGATGCGAGCGCGCGATAACGCGGGCGAGGGCATCTAAGCTGGGTGGTTAAGCGAAGAGCTTTTGCGGGCACGCTGCCCGTTTTGTGGCGCTTCGTCCCAGCTTGTAAGGGACGGGCGCTTTTTTGGTGCCCAACGGGCGTGCGCGCCCACGACATGAAAGGGGTACCGTGGCAAACGAGTACAAGCAGACGATGAATCTGCCCAAAACCGGTTTTCCCATGCGTGCCGGTCTTTCCAAGTCCGAGCCCAAGCGACTCAAGGACTGGCAGGACAACAAGGTCTACGAGCAGGTTCTGAAGAAGAACGAGGGTCACAAGAAGTTCGTGCTGCACGACGGTCCTCCGTACGCCAACGGCCCGATCCATATCGGCCACGCCATGAACAAGATCTCCAAGGACATGATCAACCGCTACTGGATGATGCAGGGCTATGAAGTTCCCTATGTCCCCGGTTGGGACTGCCACGGCCAGCCGATCGAGCACAAGGTCGAAGAGAAGCTCGGCACCGAGAAGTTCAACCAGACCCCCACGGCCAAGATTCGCGAGCTCTGCAATGAGTTCGCTGTCGAGAACATCGAGCTTCAGAAGGCTGGTTTCCGTCGTCTGGGCGTGCTCGGCGACTGGGACAACCCCTATCTGACGCTCTATCACCAGCATGATGCCGCCGACATCGAGGTCTTCAAGGCCATGTTCGATAAGGGCATGATCTATCGCGGCCACAAGCCGGTTCACTGGTGCAAGCACTGCCACACGGCGCTCGCCGAGGCCGAGATCGAGTACTCCGATGAGACGAGTCCCTCCATCTTTGTTCGCTTTGAGATGACCTCCAAGCCCGCCGGCCTCGAGAACTTCGACGGCCCGGTCGACTTTATCATCTGGACGACTACGCCGTGGACTATCCCCTCCGACCAGGCCGTTTCCCTCAAGCCCGGCGCCGCCTATGTCGCCGTTGAGCACGATGGCCGTGCCGAGGTCATGCTCGAGGACCTGGCTCCCAAGTGCTGCGAGGAGTTTGGCTGGGAGTACACCCCGGTCATGGTCGACGGCGAGCCCTATGTGGTTCCCGCCGAGACGTTCCACCACATCCACTACAAGCAGCCGATCTTTGACGGTGTTGAGGGCGTGGCGCTGCTGGCCGATTACGTCGGTGTCGATGACGGTACCGGTA
>CAUASQ010000159.1 GCA_958431945.1 uncultured Collinsella sp.
TGCTCGTCCATATTGCCCTCACCCGTTATGACCAGGTCGACATCGCGCACGCGCTCGTCAAATCCCACGAGATCGAGCACCGTCTCCACGCCCGAACGCAGCTCCGCACAGAGCGCCAGCAACGCCGCGCCCAAGCCACCGGCAGCGCCCGCGCCGGGCACGCCGAGCACCGAGCCAAATGTCCGCGCACCCTCGGGCACGCGCAGTAACCCCTGAGCCCGTGCCTCGGCAATCGCCGCATCGAGCAGGCGACCGTAGTCGACCATCCAGCTGTCGCACCTGCTCAGCGCCTCGGCATCATCCGTCGGTAGGCCCTTCTGCCCACCGAACACCGCTAGGGCGCCTCGGCGTCCCACAAGCGGATTCTCGACATCGGAAAGCACCACGACACGCGCGCCGTTCAGCGCCCGAAGCGCTGGCGCCAAATCGATACTCACCACGTGTTCGAGACCCGCGAGACCGGGAGCGATATCGCGGCCGTGCTCATCGACAAGGCGCGCGCCCAGCGCCTGCAGCATACCGGCGCCACCGTCGTTGGTGGCGCTGCCGCCCAAGCCAATATAGATAGTCTTTGCCCCGGCACGAACCGCACGGAGCATCAGCCCGCCCACGCCATAGGTTGTAGCAGCCAGCGCCGACGACTCCGTGCAAGGCGAGTACCCGATGCCCGCGGCTTCGGCCATCTCAATAACAGCTGACTCATGCTCGACATCAACCAGCATCCGGGCAGGCACACGCTCGCCCAAGGGACCTGCAACCTCGCAGGTCACAAGCTCGCCACCGCAGGCGGCAACGGCGTCGAGCGTTCCCTCGCCACCATCTGCCAGCGGCAACGTGGCCACTTGGGCATCGGGCCAAACGCGGCGCACGCCTTCGGCAACCACCGCCTCCGCCTGCGCACTCGACACGCTGCCCTTAAAGGAATCAATCGCCAGCAGCACACGGCGGGGCCGGCGGCACGCAGGACCAAAGTCAACCGCCGTGCCAACATCCTCACCGGCACCTGCAAGCGCCTCGGCATGAGCGGCATGCGCCTCAAGATCGGCCCCACAACCGCAATCAGCGCCGCCCGCTCCGCGCAAACCGCCAAAATAGCTACTCAGCAGCTCGCGGCATTCATCCGCCAGGACCCCAGCCGTCACGTTAAACCGATGATTCAGGCGCGAGTCGGCATTGAGGTCATACAGGGATCCCAGCGCGCCCGCCTTGGCGTCACGCGCGCCATACACGCAGCGCCCCACGCGCGCGTTAACCATAAGCCCCGCACACATGCAGCACGGCTCGAGCGTCACGTAGACCGTGCAATCGGAAAGGCGCCAGCGACCGAGCGACCGAGCGGCAGCGCACAGGGCCGCAAATTCTGCGTGCGCCGAAGGATCCTGATCGAGCTCGCGCCGATTGTGCGCCCTCGCGACGATCTCGCCGTCGCGCACCACTACGGCTCCGATGGGCACCTCGCCCACCGCCGCGGCGGCTCGCGCCACCGCCAGCGCCTCGCGCATGAACTTCTCGTTGATTTCGGTGATCGTCATCGTTCGCCTTCCCTGTTGCAAATTCAAAACGATGCTATCATTACGACTCACGGAGAGATGGCAGAGCGGTTGAATGCGGCGGTCTTGAAAACCGTTGAGCGCGAGAGCGTTCCGGGGGTTCGAATCCCCCTCTCTCCGCCACTCCTAGTGATGCACCGGTGTCATGGTCCGCTCAAACAGCGCATCGACCACGTCGGCTATCTCAGGTCGACGCTCAAGATCGTGGCCCGATTCCCACCATATCGTGAAAAGTCGAATAATACCGCCGGCGACAAACTCAGACGTCGTCTCGAGTGACACGGGGGCCAGGGCATCCTCGGCAAGCACGTTCATCACACGCTCGCGGATGGAGCGGGCAATGCGGTCGCAAATAACGTTGGTCAACATGCCCGACATGCTGCTCGCCAAAATGTTATCCATGAGCCGCTCGTGCGCCAGAATCAAATCCATGGCATCGTCCAAAATCGCGTGTCGAAGCGCGCGCACGTCCTCGGCAGACACCGCGCCGGCCTCATCGGGCTGTTTTTGCGGCAAGCCCGACATGAGCTCATCGATATAAAAGGCAAAGTAATCGTTCTTGTCGCGAAAGTGCTTGTAGAAGGTCGTGCGGCGAATCATGGCGCGGTCGCACAGCATGGCAACCGTCAGGTCCTCAAAACGATGCTCCTCGAGAAGCTCGGTGAAGGCATCGAACAGGGCGCGGTAGGTTTTCTTAATGCGAAGGTCCACTGGTATCGCCATCCTCAGGGCAAAGACAACACTCGTCAATCTGTCGCATATCTTACACCTGTACCTCGCGCGCTTTGCCCCGGTGCCAACCCCGCCGAAAACACAACGCTTACCGGAAAGTTCGGCACGGCAAAACGTTGCGGGTATACTAGTAGCGTTATACCAACGGCAGCTGGCGCATGCCGCCGCGGCCATTCGAAACGGAGACATCATGATTACCGTCATCATCGGCATCGTTGTTGTCATTGTGATTGTCTGCGCCATCGCCGGCATCTACAACAACATGGTCACCAAGCGTAACCGCATCGATAACGCCTGGCAGAACATCGATACGCAGCTGCAGCGCCGTAACGACCTGATCCCCAACCTGGTCGAAACCGTCAAGGGCTACGCCAAGCACGAGCAGGAGACGCTCTCCGCCGTGATCAGCGCGCGTAACACCGCCGTCAAGGCCACCACGCCCGAGGCCAAGATGGAAGCCGACAACGTGCTGACCGGCGCACTGCGCCAGCTCTTCGCTGTGGCCGAGGCCTATCCCGATCTTAAGGCAAACACCAACTTTACGCAGCTGCAGGCATCGCTCGAGGACACCGAGAACAAGATTAGCTATGCACGCCAGAGCTACAACGACTGCGTGCTCAGCTACAACAACGCCATTCAGACGTTCCCGGCTGTCATCTTTGCTGGCATCTTCCAGTTTAAGGAGCGCCAGGGCTTCGAGGCCGCTGAAGCAGCCCGCCAGGCCCCGACCGTCAAGTTCTAGTAGTTTGACAGCGCATCCTTAATCGGCCAAATGCATAAACCGCCCCGTCGAATGCACACTTCGACGGGGCGGTTTCCTTTTTCGCGAAGGTCCCCCTCTAAGCGTCGTGCATTTTTAGGAGTATTCAACATAACCAAGAGCTTCGGGCGCCACGATAAGTGCCAAAGACCGCGAATATCCCTGCAAATCAAACGCTGCCAGCCCATAACCCCGCCCATCATCCGTAGAAAACATCGAGAACTCCCGATTTTTTGCCCGAGGTCGGTATGCAGGGGCCTTCGATTGCAGAATACTCGCAAAAATGCACGTCGCCACCACCCCCACATGGCGCGAACCAAACAAAAGCGCGGCCAAAAGGCCGCGCGCCATCTTTATTCAGATTAATTATTGCCCGTTGTGGCAACGCCGAGCCCGCAGGGCGGAGAGCAAGTCCCCTCCCGGCGCATTCCGCAGGACGCAAGAAGCCCTCGCCGCACGAAGTGCGCAGCGAGGGCTTCTTGCATGT
>CAUASQ010000160.1 GCA_958431945.1 uncultured Collinsella sp.
TCGGCGTCCCACCAGTCGAGCTGGGCGATGTTGTCGCGGATGTGCTGGCAGCTCTTGTGGAAGCCCTCGAGCTCGTACTCGGACAGGTCGAGCGTGTAGACCTCCTCGACGCCCTCGGCGCCGATCACGCACGGCAGGGAGGTAAAAATACCCTCCTCGCCATACTGGCCGGTCATAAGCGTAGAGGCCGAAAGCACGGCGTGCTCGTTGTGCAGAACAGCAGCGCAGACGCGCGCGGCGGAGTTGGCGACGGCGTACTCGGTGCACTGCTTGCCCTGGTAGGTCACATAGCCGCCCTTGCGTGCAAGCTCCTCGACCTCCATGTGGTCGAAGGCGTACTTGTCGGGGTTTTCGGCCTGAAGCTCGTTGAGTCTCTTGCCGGCGATGGTCGCGGCCTTAAAGGCGGCAAGCTGGCTAAAGCCGTGCTCGCCGATCATGTAGGCGTCGATAGACCTGGGGCTCACGCCGACCTTCTTGGAAATCTCGGTGCGCAGGCGGGCGGAGTCCAGGCCGCAGCCCGAGCCGATGATCTTCTTGGGATCGTAGCCGGTCAGGTGCCACAGCTCGGTGCACACGACGTCGCAGGGGTTGGAGATGCTCACGAAGATGCCGTCAAAGCCGGCGTCGACGATGCGCTTGGCAAAGGTGCGGGCGGCGTCGGTGGTAAAGAACAGCTCGCCGTCGCGGTTGCCGGCGGCCAGCGCGACCTTGCCGGCGGCGTTGACGATGACGTCGCAGCAGGCCAGCTCCTCGTAGTGGTCGTAGCAGTTGACGATCTTGGTGTTGTACGGGACAAACGAAAGGGAGTCGCGCAAGTCCTGGACCTCGGACGTCACCTTGGCCTCGTTGATATCGCACAGGTACAGTTCATCGGCAATGCCCTGCATAAGTAGGCTGTTGGCGACATGTGCTCCTACGTGGCCCTGGCCGACCACACCGATCTTACGCGTCTGGTACATATATGTATCCTTTCGGCCGAGTTTTTCGCGTCGAACCATTGTAGCGTTCTGCTGTTACTTTGCTAGGCTAAAGTGCCGTAGATTTTGGGACATGCCTTAATCTCTACTTTTGGAGTGATTTGGGCCGCTGACGGCATCGCTGGGCGATGCGCTCGCGCGGATGGGGCCGGTCGTTGTACCATAGCTGCAACTGACTCGTAAGGAGCATCCATGCCCATTCGTATCCCCGACGCTCTCCCTGCCGCCGCGCAGCTCGAGAGCGAGAACATCTTTGTCATGACCGAGTACCGCGCGCTGCACCAGGACATCCGTCCGCTGCGCGTGCTCATCCTCAACCTCATGCCCACTAAGATCGCCACTGAGACGCAGATCATGCGCAAGCTCTCCAACACGCCGCTGCAGGTGGAGGTGGACCTGCTGCGCACCAAGACGCACGAGGCCACGCACGTGAGCGCCGGCCACCTGGAGACGTTCTACCGCACGTTCGACGACATCCGCGACATCCACTACGACGGCCTGATCATCACGGGCGCGCCGGTGGAGCAGATGCCGTTCGAGGAGGTCGACTACTGGCCCGAGCTCTGCCAGATCATGGATTGGTCCACCACGCACGTGCACTCTACGCTGCACATTTGTTGGGGCGCGCAGGCGGGGCTCTACCATCATTACGGTATCCAGAAGTACGACCTGCCGGCAAAGGCGAGTGGCGTGTTTGAGCATTATCTGGTGAAGCCGCAAAGCCCGCTGGTTCGCGGCTTTGACGACCGTTTCTATGCCGTGCATTCGCGCAACACCGATGTGCGCCGTGAGGACGTGGAGGCCGAGCCGCAGCTTGAGGTCGTGGCCGTGTCAGACGAGGTGGGCCTGTACATCGTCAAGTCGACCGACAGCCGTCGCTTCTTTGTATTTGGTCACCCCGAGTACGATACCGACACGTTGCGTCTGGAGTACGAGCGCGACGTGAAGCGCGGGCTCAACCCCCAGGTGCCGGCGCATTACTTCCCAGGTGACGACCCCGCCGCCGAGCCGCGCAACGTCTGGCGCAGCCAGGCTCAGTTGCTCTACACCAACTGGCTCAACTACTACGTCTACCAGACCACGCCCTACGACCTGGCCCGCGCCGGCGAGGAACACTAGACTGCGGCTGTAGCTGTGGTTGCTGCTGCGGCCGTTGCTGTGCTCACGGCGTGACGAACGTGGATTTTCGGACACACGAGCGTGGATTTTCGGACGTTTACAAATCGAGCGTGGATAATCTCCCACTTTTGGCTCAAAACTAGGCTCAAAACGGGAGATTATCCACGCTCATTTTTTAGGCATGTAGATGCCGATGGCTCGGCTAAGAGACGGTGCATGCAGAGGCAAAGTCGCATTTGGCGTAGTCTTGAATCTCGACGGGTTTTTCTTTCTGATAATCCAATGGACCAAGGCCTCAAAATGTGGAGACAGGGACCTCTTGGCAAGGCTTCTACCTGCAGATATAAGCCATCAGCCTAAAACATCCAAAACCGTCAAGCATTTGGTCAGCGCCTGGACGGTATTTGGTCAGACTTCGCATGAAACCGTCTGGTACGTTTGCGCCGTTCCAAGAGTTGGGAGGCGACATGGGAAACATGACGGCGAATCAAAGACTTGCAAGTCACATTAAGGCGTGCGAACAGCAGATGAGCTGCGTGTACGCGCGCACGGCGGCGGAGGCAAAGCAGATTGAGCGGCGGGCGGGGGCGGGAAGTCTAGAGGCGGTCATGCCGGGGCTGTATGCGCGTCCGGAATACTGGTCCGAGCTCAAGTTTCGGCAGCGTTATCTGCATCGGGTGCGGGCGCTTGCGCAAAAGCACCCCGACTGGACATTTTGCTCCTATACGGCGGCTGTTATCTATGGCCTTTCGGTTTCGCATGCCAATTTGACGCACATCCATATCGCCGCGATGCCGGCCCAATCGACGACGTCGGGCTCTCAGGTCATTCGTCATCGCTATGCTCGTCAAACACGGGCCACCCAGATGGATATCGCCGTAACCGATATCGATCAAACGATTACGGATTGCTTGGTCGATGCATCGTTTGTCGAGGGACTGATCATCGCGGATTCGGCACTCCATGAGCAACTTTTGTCGAAGGAGCATCTCGTTGAGACGGTCGATAAGCTTGGCCTGAATCGTCGCGGTGTTGTGATGGCGCGCAGGGTTGCGCGGTGTGCCGATGGCCTGTCGGAAAGCGGTGGCGAGTCCAAGGCACGTGCCCTGATGATCGAGCGCGGCTGGCAGATGCCGGAGCTGCAAGTTGAGCTGTTCGACCCGGTTGAGCCGGGACGGCCGTATCGCGT
Organism: uncultured Collinsella sp.; assembly: GCA_958431945.1. GTDB lineage: Bacteria > Actinomycetota > Coriobacteriia > Coriobacteriales > Coriobacteriaceae > Collinsella. Next base: position 3,286 of record CAUASQ010000160.1, read on the forward strand.
CGACTACTTGTGGCGCGTGGGCGACCAGCTGATTATCGGTGAGTTCGACGGATTCGTTAAAAGCGAGAAAGCGGCGGAGGAGGGCAAGCTCGCAAAGGCGCAGTTCGATGAGCGTCAGCGCGAGTCGAGGCTTTCGCTGCTTGATAATTGCAAGATCGTGCGCTTGTGCTGGGATGATCTAAGGGATCCGACAAAGCTCGATCGCAAGCTCAA
>CAUASQ010000161.1 GCA_958431945.1 uncultured Collinsella sp.
GAGGCGCCCGCCCCTTCGAGCATCTGGGCAAACGTTGCGGCGTTGCGGTCCTCGGCATAAAAACCCTTGCGGATCTTCACGGTCACGGGAACATGAGCCGCGCCCACAGCTGCCTCAACAATCTTCTCGGCCAGATCGGGCGTGCGCATAAGCGCCGAGCCCTCGCCCTTGGTAACGACCTTGCGCGCCGGACAAGCCATGTTGATATCAATCAATGACAGGCGATCGCCCACGCGTTCCTCGACAGCAGCGACGGCACTCGCAAACTGCTCGGGCTTGGAGCCAAAGAGCTGCACGCAAATCTGCTGCTCCTCGTCAGCCGGTAGCACCAGGCGCCAGGTCTTGTTGCTGGCATAGGCAAGGCCCACCACGCTCACCATCTCGCTATAGGCGAGATTGGCACCGCGGCGGCGGCACATGATGCGATAGGCGGGATCGGTTACGCCCGCCATGGGAGCCATAAGGAACGGCTGCTCGGCATAGGCGCCCAGCAGCCGCTTGCTGTATTCGGAAAGCACCATAGACCTACTCGTCCACCTTGAGGATCGCCATAAAGGCCTCCTGCGGGACCTCAACCGAGCCGATGGCCTTCATGCGCTTCTTGCCCTCTTTCTGCTTCTCGAGCAGCTTGCGCTTTCGCGAGATATCGCCGCCGTAACACTTGGCCAAAACGTCCTTACGGCGCGCCTTAACGGTGGAGCGGGCAATGATCTTGTTGCCGATAGCACCCTGAATAGGCACCTCGAACAGCTGGCGCGGAATAATCTCCTTGAGCTTGTCGCACAGACCGCGGGCCAGGCCATAGGCCTTGTCCTTGTGCACGATAAACGACAGCGCATCCACCTCGTCGCCCGAAAGCAAGATATCGAGCTTCACAAGCTCGGATGGACGGTACTCGTTGAACTCGTAGTCGAGCGAGGCATAGCCCTTGGTACGGCTCTTGAGCTGGTCAAAGAAGTCCAAGATGAGCTCAGCGAGCGGCATATCGAAGCGCATCTCGACCGATTTGCTCGTCAGGTGGATCATGTCGGTCGTAACGCCGCGGTGCTCGATGGCGAGCTGCATAACGGCACCCGTGTACTCAGGCGGGCAGATGATCTTTGCCTTGAGGTAGGGTTCCTCGATACGCTCAATGCGCGTGGCCTCGGGAAGGTCCTGCGGGCTGCGGACATCGACCATCTCGCCATCGGTCTTGTACACGTGATAGTCGACCGAAGGGCTCGTGGCAATGAGGTCCAGATTGAACTCGCGCTCCAGGCGTTCCTTAACGACCTCCATATGCAGTAGGCCCAGGAAGCCCACGCGGAAGCCAAAGCCGAGTGCCACCGAGGTCTCGGGCTCCCACACCAACGACGGGTCGTTGACGTGGAGCTTATCGAGTGCGTCACGCAGGTTCTCGTAGTCCTTGTTATCGATCGGGAACAGGCCCGTATAGACCATGGGCTTGGCCTCGCGGTAGCCGGGAAGCGGCTCGGGGCAGGGATTCGACGCCCACGTAAGGGTATCGCCCACGCGCACGGCCTCGGGGTCCTTCAGGCCCGTGACCACGTAGCCCACCTCGCCAACCGTCAGCGCATCGACCGGGGTCTCGGCGGGACGCTTGACGCCCACGCCATCGACCAAAAAGTCGCCCTTTGCCTGCATCATGCGCAGGGTATCGCCCTTTTTGATGGAACCGTCAAAGACGCGCACCGTGGCGACGACGCCACGATACTCGTCGAAGTACGAATCCAGAATGAGTGCCTTGAGCGGCGCGTTCGCATCGCCCTTGGGCGGAGAGATCAAAAAGACAATGGACTCCAGCAGATCGTGGATGCCCTCGCCGGTCTTGCCCGAGACACACACGGCATCATCGGCAGGGATCGCCAGGTCATCCTCGATCTCGGTCTTAACCTCATCGGGATGGGCCGAGGGCAGGTCGATCTTGTTGATGGCCGGCACAATGTCCAGATTGGCGTTCATGGCGAGCGTCGCGTTGGAGACGGTCTGCGCCTCGACGCCCTGCGTGGCGTCAACGACGAGCACCGCGCCCTCACAGGCTGCCAGCGAGCGCGAGACCTCATAGGTAAAGTCCACGTGGCCCGGCGTATCGATCAGATTGAACTGATACGTCTCACCATCGTCGGCGTCATAGGAAACGCGGACGGCATTGGACTTGATCGTAATGCCGCGCTCGCGCTCGATATCCATGGTGTCGAGCAGCTGCGACTCCATGTCGCGTTCGTCGACGGTATGGGTGAGCTCGAGGATGCGGTCACTGATCGTGGACTTGCCATGGTCGATGTGCGCAACGATCGAGAAGTTGCGGATGTGGGAAATGTCAATTGAAGTATTCATGCGGACTATCTTACCCGAGCGGTACAAAAAATGGAGCCTGTTCCATAAAACAGGCTCCATTTATGCGCGTAATCTGTGTGGTGTGAAATTTACAACTTAGGCGTTGATGCTGTTCACGAGCTTGGCAAGACCGGACTTGCGGTTGGAAGCCTGGTTCTTGTGGATAACATGCTTGGCGGCAGCCATGTCGAGACGCTTGGTGACGGTCTTGAGGGCAGCCTGGGCCTTCTCGGCGTCGCCCTCGGCGACGGCGGACTGGACGTGCTTGGTCAGCGTCTTGAGCTCGGACTTGACAGCCTTGTTACGCATGCGAGCTGCCTCATTGGTGCGGATACGCTTCTTCTGAGACTTGATGTTTGCCACTTCTGGAGTTCCTTTCGAGTTCCTTGCAAAAAATGTATGACACCTCTGAGACACGGTGAGGTCATGCAAGCGCCTACTATAGCACGCTCCCTCTCAAAGGGATAGAACGAATTTGTCAAATAGGCAGGTATCATCACGATTTTCTCAAGATGTTCGTAATCCAGAGCAAAAGCGCGGTCTCAGAATCGGCCGAACCCTTGAGCGCGAGCTCCACATCAACGGCACCCTCGAGCGCTGCGACGAGCTCGGTCATCGAAAAACGACGCGCCCAGGTAAGGTGATTCTTGACCTGCCAGGACTGGAGCTTGAGCGTTGCGGCCAGCTCGCGACCCTGCCCACGCGCGTCGAGCGCCTTGGCGACGATAAGCTCGCGAATGCGACCGCACAGCAATGTGTAAGTCCACACGTAGCTCTTGGAGGGCAGGAGCTTAAAGAGCTCGAGCGAACGCCGCATATCGCGAGCCGAGACGGCGTTGAGGAAGTCCCAGGGTTGGACCTCGGCCGTACGTACAATCCAGCGCTCAACATCGGCAAGTTCAATCTGGGGCGACTCGACCATCTGGGCAAGCTTAGCCAAGTCGTTATCGAGCATGCGCGTGTTTTCGCCCGAACGCGAGACGAGCTCCTCGGCGGCCGCCGTCGAAATCGACTTACCGCGCTGCGTCGCCATCTGCTGAACACGGCGCGGCAGTTCCCAGCGCTTGGTACCCGAGCAATCGACGATAGCCTTCTTGTCGATCTTGGCGATTGCCTTATACAGGCGCGTATTCTTGGCAAGTG
>CAUASQ010000162.1 GCA_958431945.1 uncultured Collinsella sp.
AGGTGCGTTTTGGCGGGCACGCGACCGAGTTGTATCTGGAGGACCAGACGCGCGAACGACCAGATGGCTCGCAGGCGCACGTGATGCGTTGGTGGGTCTGGGCCTTTGATCGTACGCTCGAGGGCGAGCGCCGTGGGTAAGGACGTGCGGCATTCGAGTACAATGACAGGAATCTTGTCAGCTACTGCGCCGTTATTTGTGGCGCTTTTTGAAAGGACGAAATTATGAACGATATCCAGGGCTATCAGAACGGCCTCGTCGAGAGCGGCGCAAGCCGCGCCAAGGAGATGTCGCCGCGCGCGTACAATCTCACCATGTCTGCCCTGATCTTCTTGGGCTTTTGCGCCATGGGCGCCGGCGCCTACTTTACGAGCACCATGTCGTTTGCGCGCATGATGATGAGCGGCGCCGCCTTGCCGCTGGTCTTTGGCTCGTTTATTTTGACCATCGTCGGCATGGTCATGATGTCGGCTGCCGCCAGCAAGCAGTCCGTGGGCCTGTCCCTTGTGGGCTACGTAATCTTTGCGAGTACCTTTGGCCTGACCGCGTCGTTTGGCCTTGCCAACTACGACCTGCCCACCATCAACACTGCCTTTATCGCTACGGCCGCCATCACCTTTGTCTTTGGCGCCTTGGGCGTGACGTTCCCCAAGTTTTTCCAGCGCGTATATGGCATCGGTTTTGGCATTCTGCTCGCCACTATTCTGGTTGAGATCGTGCTGATGTTCATGGGCGTCTCGCAGACCATCACCGATCTGATCGTAATCGTGGTGTTCGCCGGCTTTATTGGCTACGACACCTATGTTGCCACGACGGTGCCGCCTACGCTGCCCAACGCCGTGCTCATGGCGTCCAATCTGTTCGTGGACATTATCAACGTGTTCCTGCGCATCCTGAACATCCTTGGCCGTCGCGACTAGTGGCGAATTGCGGCGGTGCTTGCCGTGCGTGCAAATCGATGCGAAAGGCGGTCCTTCGGGGCCGTCTTTTTTGTACGCGGCGGGGTATCATGGATGGGAAAAGCCGATAGCGGCAGCGACAGGAAAGGTGGCCACGTATGGCAGACGTCGACAACAGGAACCGTAACCGCAGGTCCAACCGAGCGGGTCAGCCCAATCCCAAGCGCGAGGCCCGTGCCAAGGCCGCCGAGCGTCACGTGGCAACTGTGTCCGAAGCGTGCGCCAAGGATATCGAGCGTTCGCTTGCCGGCGTGTGCGAGTTCGATGGTATGCCTGCCGGTTTTGTCGCGGCGATGAAGGCCAAGGTTCAGAGTGCTGTGGCCGCCGAAGAACAGGTTGCCGAGGACGTCGAGGGCGCGGAGGCTGCCGAGACCGAGACGGCGCCCGAGACCGAGGCAGCGCCTGAGCCTGCCGAGGAAATCGCCGAAGCTGAGTCCGCGCCTGCTGAGGAGCCCGCTCCGGTTCTGCCTGAGGTCACAGTGCTCGATGCCTCCGCCACGCAGGCCATCCTGGACAACGGTCGTGGCTATGCGCAGTTCTGCGACATGGCCGTGCTCGCCTTTGCCTCGTTCACCAACCCGGGCGGTGGCTACATCCAGGGCTATCTGGGCCAGGAGGCCACGCTGTGCGCCGATTCGTATCTGTACAACGTTCTCGATAAGCAGCGCAAATGGTACGGCGAGAACCGTCGCCGCAACATCAACTGCGAGCTTTACCGCAACCGTGCGCTGGTGGTGCCTGCGGTGCGCTTCGACCGCAACCACGTGCATGCATACGCCGACGTGATCGTGGCCGCCGCGCCCAACGTTAGGCGCGCCCGCCAGGAGTATCGCGTGAGCGACGATGCTCTGCTGGATGCCCTGCGCGACCGCATCCGTTTTGTGCTCGCCATCTGCGACGAGTTGGGTCGCGAGAAGCTCGTGCTGGGCGCATGGGGCTGCGACAACAACGGCTTTGATGCCGAGGCCGTGGCCGAGCTCTTCCGCAAGGAGCTCGCATCGGGCGATTTCAAGGTCAAGCAGGTCTTCTTTGCCGTGCCCTCTACGCGCTGGGACGAGGACTTCGCCAAGTTCGAGCACGTGCTGGCAAACTTCCCCGAGCGCAACGAGGAGTCCTATGCTCAGGTTGCCGCCCGCGCCGCAGCCGCCCGTGCCGCCGAGCAGGCTCAGGCCGCTGCCGAGGACGATGAGGATGACGACGACTGGCGCAAGTACCTGTAAACGGTGCGCGTGATGCGATATACCGAGCCGACGGGGGCTGCTCCCGTCGGCTTTTTATTGAGTGGGGAGCTTACGATGAAAAACGTTCTGTGTTTTGGTGACAGCAATACCTATGGCTATGATCCGGCTGGTATGCGCGATGGCACTGCGGTGCGCTATGCGCAGGATGTGCGCTGGTGTGGCGTGGCCCAACGTGATTTAGGCGAGGGCTGGCATGTAATTGAAGAAGGCCTCAACGGCCGCACGACGGTACGCGACGATGTGTGCCATCTGGACACCAATCTTAACGGCATCCGCGCGCTGCCGATGCTGCTCGAGGCTCATAAGCCGCTGGATGCGATCGTTATTATGCTGGGAACTAACGATTGCAAGACGGTCTTTGGTGTGACGGCCTCCGATATTGCCCGTGGCACCATGGCGCTGATTCGCGCGGTGCGTGCATTTCCCTGGACCAATGCCGCACCCTGCCCGCGTATTCTGCTGATGGCACCTATCAAGATCAAGCCCCAAATCGCCGATGTATATATGACCGATTTTGACGAGCGTTCCGTCGAGGCCTCGGAGCATTTTGCTGAATACTATGCGCACGTAGCTGAGCAGTTTGGCTGCGACTTTTTGAATGCGGCGGAGTTTGCCGAGCCGGGCGATATCGACTATCTGCATATGATGCCCGAAAGCCATGAGAGCCTGGGACATGCCGTGGCAGCCAAGCTCCAGGAGATGCTCGGTGAGTAACGCGACCCCAAGCCACCACAAAAGTTCCCCTTGCGGGGGCTTGTTTCGTTTGCTTGTCTTGATCTGTAACAGTTCTAAGGCCGAAAACGGGTTAGATGTTACAGATTGAGATTATTTAGGTCGATATCGATTGTTTGTCTCGATCTGTAACATCTAGGGTCGATTTTGCCGAGTTACTGTTACAGATCGAGATTATCTTCTCAGTGGAATTTGAATGTCTCGATCTGTAACAGGTGGGCCAAAAAATGGGCTCTAACTGTTACAGATCGAGATATTTGTGGGAACCACCGCAAAAGGTGCCTGTCCCCTTTGCGGTGGTTTTGGGCTGCGAATCTTAATACTGCCACATGTGGTTGACGGGGCCAGAGCCTTTGCCCATGTCAAAGCCGGCGGCGAGAGCGCCTGTCAGGTATGCCTTGCCCGCATTGACGGCATCGGCAAGATCCATGCCCTGGGCCAGCGCGCAGGCGATGGCGGACGAAAGCGTGCAGCCGGTGCCGTGTGTGTTGTCGGTCTCGATGCGCTTGTGGCGGAACCACGTGGTGAGCGGATCGCCCAGATGGTT
>CAUASQ010000163.1 GCA_958431945.1 uncultured Collinsella sp.
GATGCGGGCCAATCGGGTTGCCTTCACAGCCCGTCGCCCAGCCGCGTGGCCCGCATCTATCCGCACCACCGTCGTTTCAAAAAGGAAGCGCCATGGCAGAACACATGACCCCGGTTGTCGCGAAGGTCTTGCCCGAGGAAAAGGCGGCCTTCGCGGCGGCAACCCAGCTCGTAGGCACCACGCCGTCCAACGCCATCCGCATGTTTATCGCTGCGTTTAATCGTTGCGGCACCTTTCCGTTCGACATTTCGCCCAGCGGGGCCTTTGGCACTGCGCCCGATTCTCATCAATAAGTGATCCGTTTTCTTCCGTCCCCATGGGATCAGCTCTCTGCCGAGTTGTGGTAGAACTAGGGAACGGTTTTGAGGAGGTTGGCATGCTCAATGCGATGATTTGGGCGCTTGCCTGTTTTGGCGTTGTCGCTGCCGATATAGCCCTGAGCGTGGTTCTGTTTTCAGTTCTCGATGCCGTATCGGTGCTGACGGGCTATCCGATCGACAATCTCGATATCCAATGGTTCCAGGCTGCCGCTCAGACGGCGTCGTTTTTGATGGCGCTGCTGTGGTGGCGTTATCTGTGGCCGCGCTCGTTTATGGCGCGCTGGCAGGGCGAGCGTCCGCTTGGCGGGGGAGCGCGTGGGGCGTGGAAACGCATCGCCTGCGTTATCGTGATCGGTCTTGCCCTGCAGGTGGTCGTTGGCTACGTGACCGACGCTGTACTGTCGCTGTTGCCCGAGGCGGCGGCCGATTACAGTGAACTTGTCGAGGAAACAGGCTTGGGCGACACGAGCTATCTGGCCGTCCTGACCACGGTGCTTGGCGCTCCGTTTTGCGAGGAACTGTTGGTTCGCGGTATCATTTTTGAGTTTTCGCTCCGAGCATTTAACCCGCAGTGCCGTCCGCTCTGGAAACGCCGGCGTCGCGCACGGGCGCAAGACGTCGCCATGGTGCCCTGGGTGGCCCCGAATATCTGGGGCGTCGCCGCGGCAATCGTACTGCAGGCGGCGGTCTTCGGCTTTATGCACATGAACTGGGTGCAGGGCTGCTACGCGGGTGCCGCCGGTCTGGTCTTTGGCTGGGTGCTCGTGACCACCGGAAAGCTCCGCTACACGATCCTGCTGCATTTTGCCTTTAACGCCGGGTCGTACCTCATGACGTTGCTGTGGTTTGTGAACACGCCGCTCGACGTGATAATCACGGTCGCGATCGCCGGCGTGATCCTGGTGGAGGCAATGCGCTCGCTGCGCCAAGCGTGCCAGCAGAGCGCTGTGAGCACATCTACCGCATTCCCGCACTAATTGCGGCGTCCGCCTCCGTTGGCACCCTGACGCCCCTGAGCTGCACGGTTGCGCCCGGCAGTGTTCTGCGCACGCGACATGCCGCTGTGCCCCTTGCTGCCCTTAGGCCCCTTGCCGGCGGCGCCACCGTGGGCCTTGTCGCCCTTCTTGCCGGTCCCATGTCCGCCGCCAGCAGACGTCTCGCCCGGGCGCGGCGGTACGGGACGGATCAGGCAATGCTTGGTGTAGCCGATCAGATCTCGGCGGCCGGCCTTTTCCAGCGCCTCGCGCACAAGCTTGTAGTTCTCGGGCTTGCGGTATTGGATGAGCGCGCGCTGCATGGCCTTTTCGTGCGGGTCGCGCGCCACGTAGATCGGCTCCATGGTGCGCGGGTCCACGCCGGTGTAGTACATGCACGTCGACATGGTGGACGGGGTGGGGTAGAAGTCCTGCACCTGTTCGGGCATGTAGCCCATGTCGCGCACGGCTTCGGCAAGGTCCACGGCTTCCTTCATCGTCGAGCCGGGGTGGCTCGAGATCAGATATGGCACCACGTACTGCTTGAGTCCGTATTCGCGGTTCAGGCGTTCAAATTTACGGCAGAACGCATCGTAGACGGCTCGGCTCGGCTTGCCCATCACGGACAACACCGCGTCGCTCACGTGCTCGGGCGCCACGCGCAGCTGGCCCGAGACATGGTGCTCCAGCAGCTCGCGCAAAAACTCGTCCGAGGCATCGGCCATGGTGTAGTCAAAGCGGATGCCGCTGCGCACGAAGACCTTCTTGACGCCCGGCAGCTGGCGCAGGTCGCGCAGCAGCTGTGTGTAGCCGCTCTCGTCGACCACCATGTTCTTGCACACACTCGGCCACAGGCAGCGCTTGTTCTTGCACACGCCGTGTTTGAGCTGCTTGTCGCAGGCCGGGCGGCTAAAGTTGGCAGTCGGTCCGCCTACGTCGTTGATGTAGCCTTTAAACTCGGGATCGTGCGTGAGCAGCTCGGCCTCGCGTATGATTGAGTCGTGGCTGCGCATCTGCAGTACGCGGCCCTGGTGGAAGGTGAGGGCGCAAAACGAGCACTCGCCAAAACAACCGCGGTTGGAGCTAATGGAAAACTTGATCTCGGCAAAGGCCGGTACGCCGCCCGCCGCGTCGTAATCGGGATGCCAGTCGCGTGCGTAGGGGAGTTCGGCCACCTCGTCCATCTCGTCGGTGGTGAGTGTCGCCGACGGCGGGTTCTGCACCACATAGACGCTATTGGGGTAGGGCTCTACCAGGCGATGCCCGGTGATGGGGTCCATGTTTTGCTGCTGCACGTTAAAGCTGCGCGCGTAGTTGAGCTTGTCGGCGGCAAGGTCGTCCCAGCTGGGCAGCAGGTCGTAGTCGTAGACCTCGTCGAGCGAGCTCGTGCGGTAGACGGTGCCGTTGATATAGGTGATCTGATCGACGGGCAGTCCCGCGTCGAGCGCGTCGGCGATCTCGACGATCGCGTGCTCGCCCATGCCGTAGATGAGGATGTCGGCGCCCGAGTCGAGCAGTACCGAGCGCTTAAGCTTGTCCTGCCAGTAGTCGTAGTGAGCCAGGCGGCGCAGGCTTGCCTCGATGCCGCCGATGATGATGGGGGCGTCCTTGAACGTCTGACGGATAAGGTTGCCGTAGACCGTGACGGCTCGGTTGGGACGGCGCCCCTCCTCGCCACCGGGCGTGTAGGCGTCGGTGTGGCGGCGGTGCTTGGTCACCGAATAGTGGTTGACCATGGAGTCCATGTTGCCGGCGCTGACGAGAAAGCCCAGGCGCGGCTCGCCGAGCACCGTGATGCTGGCGGGGTCGGTCCAGTCGGGCTGGCAGATAATGCCCACCTTGTAACCGTGTGCATCGAGTACGCGGCTGATGATGGCCATACCAAAGCTAGGGTGGTCCACGTAGGCGTCGCCGCAGATGTAGACAAAGTCGCACTGGTCCCAACCGCGCGCATCCATGTCGGCACGACTGACGGGGAGGAACTTATCGCGGCCCGGGCGCCAGGGGCGGGCGGGCGCTGCTGGGGTATGCGTGGTGCGGGCGACCGTGGCCTGCGCCTTACCGCTGCGCTTTTGCTGCTGGCCCTGTTTGCCCTGCTGACTGCGCTGGTTGTTCTGAGCGTGCTGAGGCTTTTTTGCCACGAT
>CAUASQ010000164.1 GCA_958431945.1 uncultured Collinsella sp.
GATATTGAGCTTGGGGGATATATGAAAGATGAGACGATGGGCCAAGAGGATGCGGTCCAAGATGCAGAAGCGTGTGCCGAGGCCCTGGAGAGTCTAGACCAGATCGCGCTGGCCGAGATTGCGTTTGACGATTCGAGCGTTGATGTGCAGGATGAGCCGGAAATCGAGGCGCAGCTCGATGATCAGGATGCAAAAGACGATGACGCCGCGCCCACCGAAGACGAGGCAGGTCACGAAGACACCGAAAGCGAGGCCGGCAATCAGCCCGAATCCGACACGGGCGAGGAAACCGTCTTGCTCGACAGCTTGCCGGCCGAGGATTCGCTGACCCGCGAGCTTCCTGGCCTGGGTTCCGCACCAGCCGTGGACGAGACCATCGCCATGGGCGATATTCCCCTACCGTCCGTTCCCTCGGCACGCGAGGCCGAGGTTCGTCATCGCAAGATGTCGCCCAAGCGCCGCAATCTGATGGTCGCCGGTATCGTGGCCGCCGCGCTCGTCGCCGGCGGTGCAGGCTATGCTGCCTGGAACGGATATCAGCAAGAGCAGGCTGCCGCTGTCGCCGCCAATGCCCACACGATGATGTCGGTGCAGATTGGCGTGCATGCCGCGGGCCTCGACTGTTCCACCAGCTCTAAGATTCCCGTACAGGTGAGCGGTCAGGACGCTGATGGCTCATCCGTGAGCGAAACGCTCTATGTTGACGAGCACGGCCGCGGCATCAAACTGCTGCCCGGCGATTACACGCTCTCCATCGCTGCCTCTCCCATCGCGGCCGACGGCACCATCTATACCGTCCCGACCACCAAGGCGCAGGTCACGATCAAGAGCGACGGACAGGACCTAAGCAGCCAGGCCGCCTTTAAGCTCAAGGTGCCTTCGGCCGACACGGTGACTGACGACCAGATCGATGCCGCCGCCAAATATGCCGAGGAGGGAGGCGCGAGCTCCGCCGCCACCGCCAAGGTGCTCCAGCAGGCGGCAACCGCGCGGCGCGACGCCGCCGTCAATGCCGTGAGCGCGCAAAAGGCACAGGCGGCCCGTGATGCCGACGCCCGCCACAAGGCAACCGACCTCTACCAGCTCGATATCCCCGTCGAGTGGTACGGCAAGGTCGAGACTTGGCAAAATGGCAGCACGCTATGCATCTATCTTGCCGGCGACAGCGATACACCGATTGTGACGCTCGTCGCAGTGCGCGAGGGCGAGAGCTTTACGCCCGATGAGGGCGATACGGTTTTGGGTGCGGCCAACCTAGGCAACGGTTATACCGTCTACGCCAGCGGTCCCGTCTATCCGTACGTGGTGCCCCAGACCATCAACGGACGGACGCAGAATCCCGTGTCAACCTACCCCATGGACACGGCCATTGAGCTTGTCGAGCTCACGACCGGTAACCGCTACACCTATAGCCAGATCAAGAACGTACTGGTCGGCAAAGACGGCAAGGCAGACGCCGCGACCAAACTCGAGACCGACTACCTCGCCCAGATTCTCCTACCGAGCATCAAGGCCCAGGACTAGCGGACCATGACACCTGAGTCCTGGCCTCGCAAATCCATAGACGATTAGGAAAGGAGCCACTTCCATGCGGGCACAGCATGTACCACGCCGTGTTTGCATGGAATATCGGCCTGCTCATCCATGGTAACGATTACCGACTCGCCAAGATCAAACTGGGCCATCGCGGCATCGAGCGCGGCAATTTCGCGCTCGCGCGTTTTCTCGCTTGTCATATCCACACTTACCTGAATCAGGCCGTAAGCCTGCATGAGCAGTGCATCCCCAGCCACAAAGTCCACCTCATGGCTTTTATTCTTATCTTTAATCAGCAGGCGGCAAACCGAACCGGGCCGCACGGCGGGGGTCCTTCTTCTGAGCGCATTGAACACCGCGGTCTCGAGCCTCTGACCATGATCCAATGCCGATGCGGGGGAGAACGCTCCGAACATCGCAGGATCGACGGCGTAGACCTTAGACGCAGACCGCGTATTATTTGCAAGCGAACGCGTGAACTCCGGCACCGAAAACAGCAGGTAGGCGTCCTCGTAATACTCAAGTAAGTCGCTGAGCGTATTTCGACTGACGGATATCTGTCTGCTCTTGAACTCGTTGTACACTTTGTTCACTGACAGCTCTCGTCCCGAAGATGCCATGCACCGCGCCAGAAACAGCGAGGCCAAACGGGGGTTCTTGACGTCGTAACGTTCAACGACGTCCATGGCGACCGTTCGCGACGCATATTCCTGTAGCAGCTGAATCGCGTCTGCGGGCGTCTGCTCAAGTGTCGCGATGAATCCCCCTCGCTCGAGATATCCGACCAGATGGTGTCGGAGCAACGCTGCATCGCTCGAGGAGAAGGGTGCGTTCGACTCAGGAACGCTCCCCGTCTTATATCGGACGTATTCCGAAAAACTCAACGGAAAAAGCTCTCGCACAAGAGAACGGCCCCTGAACTCGCTCTTAAGTTCTGAGGACAGCATCTTAGAAGAAGATCCCGTCACGTAAACGGTCGCCTTCTCCGTATCGACCACGCGTCGCAGAAACGCACCCCATTCGGGTATTTCCTGGATCTCGTCAAAGAAAAGGTAGGCGCCCTCGCCTCGAGCAGCAGGATATAGTGCATAGAATGTATCGAGCACGTCCGCTAGTAGCGATGGCTCATACGGACGCAAGCGCTCATCCTCAAAATTGAAATATAGCATCCGGTCAAGCTCGACGCCTTGGCCCTGAAGCCGCCGTATCTCCTGATACAGGCGATACGTCTTTCCACAACGACGGGCGCCCACAATCACATATACGATGTTGTCGCGCTTTGGCTCCTGCGGGTTGCCCAGATCAAGGTCGCGCTCAAAGACCTGCGGAATCCCCTGTTGCTCAAAGTCCTTTATTTTTTGAGCCACCAAGTCGTTGAATGCCATAATTCTCCAATCTTGCTCTCCTGCTAATCAAGATTATAACGATTCTTGATTAGCAGGAGAGCAAGATTATGCGTATCTTGATTAATGGATAAGCAAGTTTTCTATTAGTGGCCCCTCCCGGAGGATATCGAGCGGCCGAGTGGGGCAGGCATGAACGCCTCTAGCCGAAAACAAAGTAGCTAAAAAAGCCCCGTCCCAAATGAGCTACTTAACGCCAGGGGTCGGCTTCGAAGAGGGGCTCGCGCTCGGGGCGACGATCGCTATAAGGATCGTAGCCGTCGTCATCCTCGTTCTCGGCACGGATGTAGGGGTCGCGCGGCTTGGGCACAGGCTTGGGTGCAGGCTTGGGTGCGGCCGGCGCGGCGTTGGCGACCGGCGCATTCGTCTTGTTCTTGTCTATCATCTGCATATCTCCTTGCCATGCAATCGTGTTCAACATTATCGATTGTCGCACGAAAAAGGGCGGCGGACCCAATTGGATCCGCCGCCCTTGGC
>CAUASQ010000165.1 GCA_958431945.1 uncultured Collinsella sp.
GGCCCGTGGGTTATACCCTAAGAGCAAACCACCCTTTTTAAGGGTGGTTCTGATTGGAGGAGAACGCATGCGGCCCGGGGGCACTCAGACAAAGCATGGCGCCGCGGTGCGCATGCGACGCCGGCTGGGCCTGGCGCCTCGGGCGTATGTGCTGCTGTCTTGCTCGCTCGTGCTGGTCATAGCCGGTGTTTCGGCTTATGGCATGACGGTGCCGTCCATGGTGCAGGCGCATGCTGCGCGCGAGCTGCATATTGGGCGCAAGGCCAAAAGCGACTTGGGAACGACAACCGGATATACGTGGGCGAGCGTGGTCTCGCACATTGTGTTCGGTGGCGACGATGCGGACAGTCCCGAAACATCGGACAACGAGGTTACGCTGGCAAACGGCAAGACCATCGTGCTCACCAACACCAAGATTATCCATCATCTTTCCGATAACAGCGTTTCGGCCGTCGTAAACAAGGCCGAGCAGCAAAAGGGTCAGGATACGCAGCAGTCGGGGAAACCTGGCGGCTCCGGTTCGTCTGGCTCCAGCTCCGATTCGTCGAACTCGAGCGGCGGTTCCGGTTCGGGCTCCGCCTCTGGCGGTGGATCTTCGAGTGGTGGCTCGACGGACGGCGGCGCCGGCGGCGACACGGGTTCGGGTGGTCTCTCGGTTGCCGAGGAAGAGAGTATCCACAGCTGGCTCGTGACCAAATACAACATGCTCGATGGCTATGTCACCCGCGCCAATAGCGTGGTTTCGACCTATGACGCTACGGGCGATACCGGACCGTGCGACACCCTGGCGAATGACATGTTTGTTATCCGTGCCGAGTTCGGTCGGCAAAGGTTCTCGACCAAATCTAAGTGGTATCGGCAGTATGCCAATCTGTGGGGCTGCTATACCAACCTGTGTCAATGGGTGGGACATTACGGCGATGACGACGTCGCGCTCAACAACTTCAACACCAATGTGGCGGCGATCGCCCTATGACGAACGATCTCGCTTCTACGGCAGCCCAGTCGCTCAACCGTGATCCCATGGTGGGCCTGCGCCTGGCGCGCGTCGACGGGTTTGAGCCGGCCGTCGCCCTGGGCACGGACGAGCTTCCCGCCTACCTGCGCCGTTTTACGATGCTGTTTGCCGACGATGCCACTATGCGCCGCGGCGGTATCGGCCGTGTGACGCGTGCCGTCAACGCGCAGGGCGAGGCCGTGGCGCTCAAGCAGCTCATCTTGCCAGCGCGCGACGAATTTGATGACGATGTCGCCCACGAAGCGCTGGTCACCAAGTTCAAGGCGGCGTTTCGCGAGGAATATGAATGTCATCGTGCCCTTTCGGGCCTTAAGGGCTTTCCCCGCTTATACGGGTGGGGCGAGGTTGACGGCGTGCCCGCGATTGTCATGGAGTGGGTCGAGGGCGAGACGCTCGCTCGCCTGCGCCCGCGCCTTGCCGTGGACGATGCCGGGCGTCTGTCGCCGCTCGTGGCGGCGCGCCTGGGTCGCGACCTGTTCGATCTGCTCTGCCGCATGAGCTTGGTAGGCGAGGGGTTCGTCCATCGCGATATCTCGCCCGCTAATATTATGGTGCGCACGGCGCGCCTGCCGCTCGACCGACAGCTTGCCGAAGGCACCTTCGACCTGTGCTTGATCGACTTTGGCTCGTCGCTGGCGCTCGAGCCCGCCTCTGCGGTGGCCGGCACCGGCGGCAAGGCGTCGTTTACCGAGCGCTATGCCACGTTGCGCCGTGCGACGGTGGCCTACGCCCCGCCCGAGATGCTCACCGACGATATCCCCGACCTGCGCATGCTTCGCATGTCGCCGGCGATCGATGTCTACGCAGCGGCGAGTGCGGTCTACGAGCTCATCGCCGGTGTCGCGCCGTACGAAGTAGCGCCGGGTGCGTCGGGTACTTCGGGCTCGCGCAAAAAGACACGCGATATCGCCAGCCCTTATCGCCTCAAGATGGATACGCTGCCCGATTATCCCGTCGGCGCCCACGCGCCCGGCTGCGACTTGACGCAACTGCTGCGACGCGAGCCCGATGTGGCACTTGCCGCGGCCGAACAGGCTCAGCAGTTGGGGCTCGATCCAAATTCCGAGGACCTGCGCGATGCGCTGGCGTTTGTCGACGCTCAGCTGTTCGATGTGGTGATGGCCTGCCTGTCCTGCCATCAGAAAGATCGTCCCGAGCCGGCTGCGGCGGAGGCGGCGCTCTCGGCATTTTGCGACCACTATGCGCAAAATGTCGCCCGCTCGCTTCGCGCCGAGCCGCTCATGCCGTGCCCGATGGAGGTATCGGGGCACACAGTCCGGCGTGCGGCGATGGTTGGTGCGACGGCGGTATGCGGCGTGCTTTGGACCGTGGTCGTGGTATCAGCGGCGTTGTTGGCGTCGGGCGCCCATGTGGCGCTCGTCGTGGGACCGCTTATGTGGTCCGGGAAGCTGCCGGCCATTATCGCCGCGCTGGCGTTGGCGCTGCCGGGCATGGTGGGCATCGCTGCCGGGGCCTTGGCACGCGACCGCCGTGCGGGATTCCTGCAGGGCGTGTTGGCCCTTTCCGCCTGCGAGGTTCCGGCGCTGGCCGCACTCGCATGCGCCGTGTTTTCCCAGCATGCCGTGGCGGGCGGCCTGGTGGCCGCCATAATTGCAACCTATGCGCTCACGTGGTTTTTGCTGGCGATGGGGTTTGCCTTTGAGCTTCCCGTCGTGTCAGCACGACGTGCGAAAATTTCCATGGCGACGCCGCTTGCCGGCGGAGCCGCGGCTGCCCGCGCCTTTGGCGGGCCGACCGAAGTATCTGACACGATCTCTGCGACCAAGGAGGGCTAAGCCATGGCTTCTCAAGCTGAGCTCACCCCGTGCGGGGCAATGTTTGACATCTTTAAGCGCGCAGCGCACCTGAGCCATATCGAACTGTGCGGCCTGGTGCTCTCGAGCCGCCCGCTCGCCGACGGCCGTAGTCCGCAGAGTCGTGCCGCCGATCGCTCCTGGGTTTCGCGCTTTATCGTGCGCGCGCCGGTCGGCACGCTGCAGGAACGTTATTTTGCCGATTACGGCACCTCGGCCGCGCGCATTATGTCGCAGCTGGCCCTGCGCCGTCGCAATCCCATGGACGCCGCAGCCGTGACCAATATGGTGTGCGGCCCCGCTGGCGAGCCCATGGTGCGGGCGCTTGAGGAATGCCACCAGGACACGAATCTCTATCGCAATGCGCTCGAGCGCCTGTCGCAGGCGGCTGAACTCATGCCCGCCGAGCGCGCCGAGGCCATCCTGGTGCTGTTTGTCGCCGTGGGTTGCTCGGCAGATGTCCGTTCGTCGGTGACCTATGCCATCGACTACGCTCATGCGACCTGTGGCGGCGCGACGTCGACGCCGCGCTCGCTGAGCACATCTTCGGTCGCGGGCGAGCACGAGGTCG
>CAUASQ010000166.1 GCA_958431945.1 uncultured Collinsella sp.
GATCGCCGTGCCATGCGGAGTACAAATCGACCGTACTATCGGCCAGCACCATGCGATCGGCCTCAGACGGATTGACATACTCCTTGTAGTAGTCGAGCGTATCGGGCGTGTAATAGACATACGTCTGAGACACATCAACAGGGTTATAGCGCTCCAGGTTTTCGTTCATCACGTTGGCAATCGACATACCGCACGTCACCGAGGTGATGGCCAAAAACAGGAGCATCGCGATGACGCCCATCGAAAAGCACACCGTGTTGACCTTGGCCGCAAGCTGGCGCACGGTAAACATGTTGAGGCCGCGCCAATACACGCCGCGCAGGCTCTGCAGCAGCTTGATGAGCATGCCCGAGAGTCCCCAGAACAGGGCAAAGGTGCCAACTGTAACCATAGCGGTCGTAATACCAAACTGGTTCATGGCCTCTTGCAGCTTGCTGTCCGTCGCGGTTAGCGGGAACCCATCACGTAGCAGACGGTAATAGGCCACGCCCACAAGCACCACGCCCACGGCAAAGATGGCAATCGCGATCCAGGGGTTGCGTGTCTTGATGCTCTCGTTGCGACGCTCGGCACCCATAAGCTCGATGAGTTTGGTACGACGCACGGCGCGAAGGTTCAGCAGTAGCGTGAGCACAAACATTACGAGCATGCAGGCAAGGGTCAGATTGAACGCATGCACCGAGAAAAAGAAGTGGAAATTGGCAATCTGTGTCTTAAAAAGCGAGGCCGTAAAGAACGTCATGAGCTGGGAGAGTCCCACACCCAGCACAATGCCGGCGACAAAGGCCACGACCGAGACAATCACCGTCTCGAGCGCCATGATCGTGGCGACGCGTCCGCGCCCCATGCCGAGCACCTGATACAGGCCAAACTCCTTCTTGCGGCGTTTCATGATGAAGTTATTGGCATACACCATCAAAAAGGCCATGACACCGGCCAAAAAGTACGTCAGGTCGCCGAGCATGCTGCCCATAACCTGCGCCAAGCCCTCTTCATCGATTCCGGCGATGTCGACCTGCATCGAGATGGTGTTAAAGGTATAGAAGACCGTGACGCCCAAGGTGAGCGTCAAAAGGTAGACGAGGTAGTCGCGGCCGGCGCGGCGGACGTTGCCCCAAGCGAGTTTACAGAGCATCGGAGCCCTCACCGCCCATCATGGCAACGACCTCCATAATGCGGTCGAAGAACTCTCGGCGGTCGGTGTCGCCACGGCGCAGCTCGGTGAAGATCTTGCCGTCGCGGATAAACAGCACGCGGCTCGTGTAGCTGGCAGCAAAGCTGTCATGCGTGACCATGAGCACGGTGGCGCGCAGGCGGCGATTGAGGGCCTCCAGGCTCTCGAGCAGCAGGCGGGCGCTCTTGGAATCGAGGGCGCCGGTGGGCTCGTCGGCCATGATCATGGTGGGATCGGTTACGAGCGCGCGAGCCGCGGCAACGCGCTGCTGCTGACCGCCGGACATCTGGTAGGGATACTTGTCGAGCACCTGACTGATGGAGAGGCGCGCTGCCACATCCTGCACGCGGGTTGAGATCTCTGCCGAGTTTGTGCGGGCGATGGTGAGCGGCAGGGCGATGTTCTCGCGTGCCGTGAGCGTATCGAGCAGGTTGGAGTCCTGGAAGATAAAGCCGAGCTCCTCGCGGCGGAACTGCGAAAGCTTAGCCTGCTTCATGCGCGTCACGTCCTGCCCGTTGATGCGGATCGTGCCGCTCGTGGCGCTATCGATGGTCGAAACGCAGTTGAGCAACGTCGACTTGCCCGAGCCCGAAGCGCCCATGATGCCCACGAATTCGCCGCGGTTGACCGTAAAGTTGACATCGTTGAGCGCGCGGGTCACGTTGCCTAGCGCTCCGTATACCTTTTCGAGATGCGCGACCTCCAGTACCGGGGTCGCCATGTGCGTGGTTTGCATACCGAGTCCTTTCTTGCAATTAGTCTACGGCATCTATAGTTGCAAGAAGACGAGTCGGCTACCATCGATATGGCTTACGCTTGCCTTACCGTTGTGTAAGGTACGGGTAGCTACCCTGCCGCGTGTTGATGTTGAGAGAGGACTCCTGTTGAAGACTGTTCATGTTGCCGCTGGGATCATTCGCAAGGAAGGATCTGACGAGCTGCTTGCCGTGCAGCGCGGCTACGGCGACATGCAGGGACTTTGGGAGTTCCCCGGCGGCAAGCTCATGCGCGGCGAGTCGCCCGAGGACGCCGTACGCCGCGAGCTCATGGAGGAGCTGCAGGTAAAAGTCACCAACCTGCGCGATTTCTACACCGTTGAGTACGACTACCCAGATTTTCATCTCTCCATGGAGTGCTACTACTGCTCGCTGGCTAAAGAGTCTGGCAAACCCCAGAAGCATGACCGTCAGCTCGATATCCGCTGGATTCCACGCACCTCGCTTGCCACCGTTGAGTGGATGCCCGCCGACAAGGGGCTTATCGATGCTCTGATTGAGTTGAAGGAAGATCGGCTTGAGGCCAACAGCACTGCCAACGACGCCGAGGCCACCACGACCGACGAGCCCACCACCAAACCCAAGCGCGCACCTAAGCGCCGCAGCAAAAAGCGTCCCAAGCCCGGTCTGCTCGACGGCATCGATACCTCGGACCTCTCCGCTGACGAGCGCGAACTGGTCCGCCGTCGCGCCGCCATCAAAAAGTCCATGAAGGGCAACAAGCGCGCCAACACCAAGCCCGAGCTGCTCGTTCGCCAGCGCCTGCGCGCCGCGGGCCTTACGGGCTATCGCTTGGAATGGAAGGTTCCCGGCAAACCCGATATCGCCTTCCCCGGACGCAAGATCGCCATCTTCGTCAACGGCTGCTTTTGGCATCGCTGTCCCAAATGCAATCCGAGCCAGCCCAAGCGCAATGTTGAATTTTGGGAGGCAAAGTTCCGTCGCAACGTCGAGCGCGACCGCGCTGCCGTGACAGCACTCACTCAAATGGGCTGGACACCCATAACCATCTGGGAATGCGAGCTCAAAAAAGACCGTATCGACGCCACGATGGAAAAGGTCATCGAGCAGGTGCGCGCCGCAGAGCCGCAGCGTTAGGAACGAGCCGTCCACACGCCCAACACAGGCGAGCCACATCCGCGCCACAAACCTTAGAAAGCCCTTAAGCTCAAAACCTTTCAAGAGTGTTACTCGATAGCTTTTACCTGCGGTTTCATCGTAACACCAAACCGGGTTAAGCCTTTCTTTAGCGCTTCTTTGCAGCAGCCGCGGCATAATACTGCCAACGCACGGGACCTAGCAGCACACCCCGTGCGCAACCTTTTGGTGGACATCGAGGAGGCCGCATAAGCATGCATTCTTCCAATGACGCAGCACAGCAGCCATCCCTAAAACATGCAGACCTTTTCTCCTTCCCCCCGACACAGAGAAACGGCCTCCTCGACTCCCC
>CAUASQ010000167.1 GCA_958431945.1 uncultured Collinsella sp.
ACCCAAAAACTCATCCAACATTAATCTTGGCTCAAGAATCGCTTAATCTATAACCTGCACTATAGAGTTCGAACAAGGGGCGGGGCGGCGCCGCGCAACGCAGGCCGCCGAACGCAACGCTCGCGCCCGGGCAGATCGCCCGGCGTCGCGCCCATCGAACGAAAGGACAGGTCATGGACGACCTCGAAAAAGTTGAAACCATCCGCACCAAGTGCAACGTGAGCTACACCGATGCCAAGGCCGCGCTCGACGCCGCCGACGGCAACGTTTTGGACGCCATCATTTGGCTCGAGTCGCAGGGCAAGACGCAGACCACGTCGGCGCACGCCGCCACCGAGTCCGCGCCAGTCGATGAGCCCTCGGCCGAGATGGTCGCCGCGCAGGCCGCCTACGAAAAGTCGAGCGAAAAGACCGACTTCTCCAAGAAGATGGACAGCGTGTGGGAGTACCTCAAAAAGCTCTTCCGCCTGAGTTTGGACACCAAGTTTATCGCCACGCGCCGCGATGCGATCATCCTCAACATTCCCATCCTGATCCCCATCGTCGCGCTGTTTGCCTGGGGCGCCACGATATGGCTGATGCTGATTGGCCTGTTCTTTGGCATGCGCTACCGCATCGACAGCGACGGCGACGTGCCCGGCAGCATCAACAACCTTATGAATCACGCTGCCGATGCCGCGGACGACATCAAGCAAAATCTGAACGACGACAAGTAATCGCAGACGGGGGCACGTATGGCACGAATCCTGATCGTAGAGGACGAGGAGAAAATCGCCCGCTTTGTGACGCTCGAGCTGGAGCACGAGGGCTACCAGGTGGAGCACGCCGCCGACGGCCGCACCGCCGTGGACCTGGCGCTGGAGCGCGACTACGATCTGATTCTGCTCGACGTGCTGTTGCCGCAGCTCAACGGCATGGAGGTCCTGCGGCGCGTACGCAAGCACAAGGATGTGCCGGTGATTATGGTCACCGCGCGAGATGCCGTGATGGACAAGGTGGCCGGGCTCGATGCCGGTGCTGACGATTACCTAACCAAGCCGTTTGCCATTGAGGAGCTGTTCGCACGGATCCGCGTTGCGCTGAAGCGCTCGGAGGCCGTGCGGACGGCTTCCAGCGTTGGCGGCGCCGGCGCCAGGGCTGGCGTAGCGAGCGGCACGGCCGCCGGTATCGCCACAATGTCCCCGGCAACCGACACGGCCCAGACCGCTGCCACACCCTCCCCCGCCACGCTCACTGTGGGCTCAGTCGTGCTCGATCCCGACCGCCGCGAAGTCACGGTCGCCGGCTCGCCCATTGCGCTCACGGCCCGCGAGTTCGATGTCCTCGCCCTGCTTATGGCGCATGCCGAGACCGTGCTCGCGCGCGAACGCATCGCGCACGAAGCGCTGGGCTACGAATACATGGGCGACACCAACAACGTCGACGTGCACATCGCGCATCTACGCGCCAAGATCGAGGACGCCGGCGGCGTCCGCATCATCCAGACCGTGCGCGGGGTGGGCTATGTCTGCCGCGCGTAACGCCGAGGCCAAGCGCGTCACCTCCATCGCCCGCGCCATCAACTGGAGCTATATGTGGCGCCGCCTGATGAGCTACGTTTGGCTCGACCTGCTGCTAGTAGTGATTGTGGCGGCGATCCTTGTCTATGGATACAACCAGACGCTGCCCAACGGCGCGTTTACCGCAGGATGGATCCCCAGCGCCACCGTTCGCGGCATGACGCTGACGCCCGCGCGCGGCTGGGACCTGACAACGCTCACCTATACCGTCGAGCTTGCGCGTACCACCAAGACTTTCCCCCTCGCGCAGGACCTCGTCACGCTATGGCCTCTCTACCTTGTCGTTGTGGGTTGGCAGGTCATCAGCGTGCTCAACATGCTCGGCGGCGCCCGCCGCGTGCGCCGCACCATGGCGCCGCTCAACGATCTGGCCCTGCGCGTGGACGAACTCGGCCGCATGCAACTCGCCGGCGGCAAAATGGAAACACTGGAGCAGGCCATCGAGCGCGCAAGCGTCGACTCGCCGAGCGTCACCACCGGCGACGCCGACCTGGCAAGCATCGAGGTCGCACTCAACCGCCTGCTGCGCCAGATGCAAGAGGCCAAGCTGCAGCAGATGCGCTTTGTCAACGACGCGAGCCACGAGCTGCGCACGCCCATCGCGGTGATTCAGGGCTACGTGAACATGCTCGACCGCTGGGGTAAGGACGACCCGGACGTGCTGGCGGAATCCATCGCGTCCCTTAAAGCCGAAAGCGAGCACATGCAAGAGCTTGTGGAGCAGCTGCTGTTTTTGGCACGCGGCGATGCCGGGCGCACGGTCCTGCGGCGCGCGCATACCAACTTGGCTGCACTGGTCAGCGAGGTATGCGAAGAATCGCAGATGATCGATACCGAGCACACGTATCGGCTGGCTTCTGACGCTGCGCTTGCCAGCGACCCGCGCTGCGACGCGCCCGTCGACGTGGCACTCGTGAAGCAGGCTCTGCGCGTGATCGTGCAAAACGCCGCCAAGTACTCGGATGCGGGAACGACCGTCACATTTGGCATAACGCCAGATGCGGGCGCGGGCACGATCGACATAAGTGTTGAGGACGAGGGCATCGGCATGAACCAGGAATCCGCAGCTCACGCGTTCGAGCGGTTCTACCGTGCCGACAACGCGCGCGATGCCGGCGCACAGGGTTCGGGTCTGGGGCTTGCGATCGCCAAGTGGATCGTCGACAGCCACGGCGGCGTCATCGGTGTGACCTCGGTCGAAGGGGTCGGCAGCCGCTTTACGATTCGCCTGCCACGATAGGAAGCCCCTCGGCATAAATAAAGGGATAGGGCCACGCGACCCTATCCCCTTTTGCCAGCTATGGCAGCTTGTGCGCTACTCGCGGCACAGGTGCACGGCGAAACCGGCGAACTCGCGCTTAAAGTACACGAGCTTGGTACCACCGTCGGGCAGCAGCGCGCGCGACTCTTCGTTGACCTCGAGCCCGCGCTCGGCAAACCACTTCTCAGCTGCATCGATGTCGTTAACGGCAAAGCCGATGTGGCCCTTGGTGCCACGACCGTTCTGCTTCATGATCTCGACCAGCGAATCGTTGAAGTACGAAACCGGGGTCTCGATGACGGGCAGGCCCATCATCGTCGAGAACAGCTCCGCGATCTCCAGGGCGTCTGCCGGGTCGGTGGCGTTAATGCCCACATGGGCAACGCGCATACCAAAGAGCTCTACCGGGTTGGCGTTCTGCTCACTCATGCAGTCAGCGCCTACTGAGCCATGACGTCGAGAACGGCCTTCTCGGCGGCAACGCGGTTCATGCCGGTCATGAAGGGCACGCCACTCACGTACGGGCAGGTGAGGCCCTCGGGGGCAACGGTGGTGGCGATCAGCAGGT
>CAUASQ010000168.1 GCA_958431945.1 uncultured Collinsella sp.
CCAAGGGTCTCGACGAGGCCGGTCTGGCCCACGGCGAGGTCCGCGTGATCTCGAGCCCGCGCCGCCTGGCTGCGCTCGTTGCCGACGTCGCCACCGCGACCGATGAGGTTCACGAGGTCAAGCGCGGCCCCGCGGCCAACATCGCCTTCGATGCCGACGGTAACGCCACCAAGGCCGCCCAGGGCTTCGCACGCAAGTGCGGTGTGGCTGCCGAGGATCTGGTCCGTCGCGAGGACACCGACGGCCGTGAGTACGTATTTGCCGAGAAGAACATTCCTTCCGCCCCGGCCACCCCGATTCTGACGGCCCTGTGCGAGAAGACCATCGCCGGCCTGCAGTGGCCCAACTACCGCTCTCAGCGCTGGGGCCACGAGCACGCCACGTTCGTGCGTCCGGTCCGCTGGATCTGCTGCCTTTTGGCCGGGGATGTCGTGCCCGTGTCCTTTGCCGATGTGACGAGTGGCAACACCACGCGCGGCCACCGCGTGCTTGGTCCCGGTGACCATGTGGTCGCCAGCCCCGCTGTTTACGAGCAGGTGCTCGAGGACGCCGGCGTGCTTTCTGCCGAGCGCCGTCGTGAGGCCATCCTTGCCGGTATCGCCGAGGTCGAGGCTGCGCGCCCCGGCTGCCACGTCGATACGCCCAAGAAGGTCTTTGAGGAGGTCATCAACCTCTGCGAGTGGCCGACGGTGCTCGTCGGTACCTTCGATGAGGAGTTCCTCAAGGTCCCGCACGAGATCATCTGCGAGTCCATGCTCACCAACCAGCGTTACTTCCCGATCTATGACGGCGAGGGCAAGCTCACGCGTGAGTTCGTGGTCGTCTCCAACAGCAAGCCCGAGAACGCCGAGCGCGTGATCGACGGCAACGAGCGCGTCGTGCGCGCCCGTCTGGACGACGCAAAGTTCTTCTACGAGGAGGACCTGAAGATCTCCCTCGACGAGTTCCGTGATCGTTTGGCCAAGGTTGCCTTCCAGGAGAAACTCGGTAGCGTGCTCGCCAAGTCCGAGCGCATCGAGCAACTCGCGCTCGCTATTGCCCGTGAGGCACACCTGGGTGCTCATCTGGCAGCCGACGCCGGCCGTGCCGCGCACCTGTGCAAGGCCGACCTGGTGTCCAACGCCGTCGTCGAGTTCACGAGCCAGCAGGGCGTGATGGGCGGTTACTACGCCAGCGCGATGGGGGAGAACGACGAGGTCGCTCATGCTATCCGCGATCACTATCGTCCCCGCTTTGCTGGCGACGAGCTGCCCGAGGGCACCGCTGGCTGCATCGTGGCCTGCGCCGACAAGCTCGATACCATTGCCGGCATCTTTGCCATCGGCGAGCCCCCGACCGGCTCTTCCGACCCGTACGCGCTGCGTCGTGCCGCCATCGGCATCATCAACATCCTGCGCGACCGTCTGCCGATCGACCCCACGTCGCTCATCGACTTTGCGCTTGAGCTCTATAGCGAGCAGGGCATTGAGTTCGACGCCGCCGAGGTCGCCCAGCAGGTTCGCGACTTCTTCCATGGCCGCCTGGTGAGCATGGCCCGCGACGAAAAGATTCCGGCCGATACCGTTGCCGCCGTCTCTGCGGTGCACATCATCGCCCCGTCCGTCTTCTTCGCCCGCTGCGCCGCCCTCGACGAGGCCCGCAAGAACGACGCCGAGACCTTTGACAACCTGGCGACGGCCTATGCCCGTGCCGCGCATATCTCCAAGCCCGAGCTGGGCGCGGAGTACGACCGCGCCTTGATGGGCGAGGTCGAGCTCGCGCTTGCCGATGCCTCCGAGGCTGCTCAGACCGCTGTCGACGCCGCCCTTGCTGCCGAGGATTACCCGGCCGCATTTGCCGCCCTTGCCGCCCTGCGCGCCCCCATCGACCGCTTCTTCGACGAGGTCATGGTCATGGACAAGGATGAGCAGCTTCGCGATAATCGCCTTAAGCTGCTCAACCGCTTCGAGGCCGTTTTCTCCGGCATCGCCAACATCGGTGAGCTTGCCCGCAAAAAGTAAGCCAGCCTGCGCGTAAGCGCAAAAGGAGCCCCGCATGGATTGCCCGGTCACCGCTCGTCCCACCGTTATCGTTATCTCCGACTCGCTCGGTGATACCGCTTGTGAGGTGGTGCTTGCGGCGTCCGGGCAATTTGATGAAGGGGCTTTTCGTGTTTTACGTCTGCCTAAGGTGACCTCGGTGGAGCAGGTCAAGTCGTTTGTGGGCCCGCGAGTTGATGCCGACCATCGCGATATCGCCGTGTTCCATACCATCGTCGATCCGGCGCTTCGTGCTCGCGTGCTCGACTACTTGGGCATGCTGCACATTCGCTCGGTCGACCTGATCGGCCCGACGCTTGCCGTGCTGTCGTCGCTCATCGGTGTGCCTCCCAAGGGCGTTGCGGGTGTGATTCACAAGACCGACGATCGCTATTTCCATCGTATCGAGGCTATGGAGTATTTCGTTGAGCACGATGACGGGCGCGGCTGCGATGATCTGTCGGATGCCGATATCGTGCTGCTGGGTGTATCCCGCACGTCCAAGACGCCGCTGTCGATGTATTTGGCCTATCAGGGCTACAAGGTCGCCAACGTTCCGTTGGCGCACGGTATGGAGCCGCCCAAGTCGATTTACGAGGTCGATCCGTTGCGGTTGTTCGGTCTGATTTCGACCGTCGATGTGATTTCCGAGATTCGCGATAGCCGCCTGGGCGACGACTATGCCCGCGCCGTCGCCGGCTCTTATGCCGAGCCCGAGAGCGTGCGCGGCGAGCTCGAGGAGGCTCGTGCCCTCATGAAACGTCTGGGTTGCTTTGTGGTGCGCACCGACGGCAAGGCGATCGAGGAGAGTGCCTCCGAGATCATCGCTCATATCGAAGAGATTCAAGAGGCAAGAGC
This sequence comes from uncultured Collinsella sp., assembly GCA_958431945.1. Taxonomy (GTDB): domain Bacteria; phylum Actinomycetota; class Coriobacteriia; order Coriobacteriales; family Coriobacteriaceae; genus Collinsella. The sequence continues at coordinate 2,877 of CAUASQ010000168.1, forward strand.
CCGCCGCGCCGCCCGCCGCGCCCAACAAAAGTAGCTCATTTTTGAATGAGTTTTCTGGGATTAAAAAATGGTTGATTTTCAATCTCAACGCAACAGCCTGAACGGACCCCGCGTTTCCGCAGCTAGCGCAACGCGGAAATAGCTCCCGGCACCTGGCCATCACTTCGTTTCCGCAGGTGGAGGGGCTGTGGAGTCCGGTGCCCCCATGCCGCCGCCGCATGCTCCGCCAGCCCGCCGCGCAGCCGTTCCGGACTCAGCGCAACGGGCCCTCCGGCCCATGTCCCGGCCCGCCGCCTATCCCGCCAGCGGCCCCTCGCCCCTCGCGGCCCTGGCCCTTTCGATGCAGCCGGGCGTGAGGTCGAGCTCGCCGGGCGCCAGCTCCTCTATCCCGAACGCGTCCATGAGGGCGGAGGCGTCCTCCCCGAGGGCCATCCGCAGCACGCGCGCCGTGTTAGCGCTACTGTAAAAACAACCAATTTCGCCATCGCACTTTAGCCGATTC
>CAUASQ010000169.1 GCA_958431945.1 uncultured Collinsella sp.
GAACCGGGATGCGAAAGGAGGCCCGCATATGAATTGCTTACCAAGACGAATGCCGGGCTCCTGTTTGCGCCCGTCGGCGTGATCAGGAGACAGCGACTTACTTCTCTCTTTTTATTTACTTTTGTTCGATCAAGGAGATCATCATGAGCCAGTTCATCAACAACCCCGAGCACACCTTTGGTTTCGATACCCTGCAGCTTCACGTTGGCCAGGAGAGTGCCGATCCTGCATCCGACTCCCGCGCCGTGCCTATCTACCAGACCACGAGCTATGTGTTCCGCAACTCCCAGCACGCCGCCGACCGCTTTGGTCTTGCCGACGCCGGTAACATCTACGGCCGTCTGACCAACTCCACCCAGGGCGTCTTCGAGGACCGTATCGCCGCACTCGAGGGTGGCGTGGCAGGTCTCGCCGTCGCCTCCGGTGCTGCTGCCATCACCTATACCCTGCAGGCTCTTGCCCAGGCCGGTGACCACGTGGTGGCTCAGAAGACCATCTACGGTGGCTCCTACAACCTGCTGGAGCATACGCTCTCCCAGTTTGGCGTCGAGACCACGTTTGTCGACGCTCATAACCTGGAAGAGGTCGAGGGGGCCATCAAGGACAACACCACGGTCATCTATCTCGAGACGCTCGGCAACCCCAACTCCGACATCCCCAACATCGACGCCATCTCCGAGATCGCCAAGAAGCACGGTTTACCGGTTGTCGTCGACAACACCTTCGGCACCCCGTATCTGTTCCGTCCGCTGGAGCATGGTGCCAACATCGTCGTCCACTCCGCAACCAAGTTCATCGGCGGCCACGGCACCTCGCTGGGCGGTGTGATCGTCGACGGCGGTAACTTCGATTGGAAGGCGAGCGGAAAGTACGCCCAGATCGCTGAGCCCAACCCCTCCTACCACGGTGTTTCGTTTGCCGAGGCTGCCGGTCCCGCCGCCTTCGCGACCTATGTCCGCGCTATCTTGCTGCGTGACGAGGGCGCCTGCATCAGCCCGTTCAACGCCTGGGTCCTGCTCCAGGGCACCGAGACTCTGTCGCTGCGCGTTGACCGTCATGTCGAGAACACCAAGAAGGTCGTTGAGTTCCTGGCTGGTGATAGCCACGTCGCCAAGGTGAACCACCCGAGCCTGTCTGAGCACCCCGATCACGAGCTCTATCAGAAGTACTTCCCCAACGGCGGTGCCTCGATCTTTACCTTTGAGATTAAGGGTGGCCAGGAGGCCGCCTGGAAGTTCATCGATCATCTGCAGGTGTTCTCGCTGCTCGCCAACGTGGCCGACGTCAAGTCGCTCGTCGTGCACCCGGCTACCACCACGCACTCCCAGCTCTCTGCCGAGGAGCTCGCCGAGCAGAACATCACGCCCTCCACGATCCGTCTTTCCATCGGTACCGAGAACGCCGAGGATATCATTTGGGATCTGAAGCAGGCTTTCGCCGCGCTGGACGAGTAAGGCGACTTGTGCAAGGACCCCTTGCAACTCGATAGGTATAACCGCATAAAATGCCTGCTCAAGGCGCCTGTGCGAACAATGGTTGCACAGGCGCCTTTTTTGCATAGAGAGGGCGCAAAAACAGGGTTTTTGACACGCTTTATGCATTCGAGTTGTGGAAAACTCCTGTTGAGAGGATGTGAGTTTTACGCAATTGACGTGCGCCTTTTGAGTAAAACCGCAGGTCGCGATTTGCTCGGGGTACTATGCAGCGCGATCGAATCACACGCAGCTCAAACGCAGCAAAAACGCACTACGGAGGTTTCCAGCTACATGAGGATCGATTCACGAAAACCGAAAGCCGCCGCCCTTTCCGCCGCTCTGACCGTGGCACTTTTGGCGGGCGCCGGTGCAACTGATGCCCACGCGGCAACACTATCCGATACGGTTGGATCTACGCCGTCCGAGACGACGCTGGTACAGCCCGTTGACTATCGCGGCGATGGTTATGGTTCCATGCAGGAGTGGAACGCCTCGATGGAGGCCAAGCGCGATTCCCTGGAGATGCGCGCTCAGATCATCATGAATATGTATGGCGACTATGCCACCGATGACGAGCGCGCTGTGCTGCAGGGTTGCATCGACGGTGCGGGTAGCCTGTTGACGATGGGGAAGGTCGACGCCAAGTCGACCGAGCTCGATGAGCTGCGCACTGCGCTTGAGGATGCCAAGCGCGAAGCGCTCGAGGCTGCCGCCGAGGCGGAGGCTGCCGAGGTCGCCCAGGCTTCGTACTACAACGCCGGTTACACTCCGTCCTACGCGTCTGCCGCGTCCTACGCGAACGGATCGGGCCTGACGCGCTCTGCGGGTGTCAATAACTACAACGGGCGCCGCGAGACCTATTACAGCAGCAATGTGCTTTATCACTATCGCACGGGCGAATGGACTCAGGATTCTGAGGGCTTTTGGCGCGATTCCGACGGCTATTACGTTGTTGCCGCGGGCGATATGGCCCAGGGCTCGACCTTTACGGGCTCCAAGGGTGATTGCAAGGTCTATGACTCCGGCTGCGCTGCCGGAACCACCGACTACTACACTGGCTGGTAATTTTTCTGCATCACGGATATTTGGCGGACGGGCGTCTTTACCGAGCTTTAGGGCAACGTAAGGACGCCCGTTCTATGTATGCGTTTGAGTTAACAGAGCCCTTACCGTGGCGGTACGCTGGGCGTATGGATGCGGGGCACACTAGTTCATGAGAAATAAGGTCTTTCTCTTGGAGGAAGTGGTCTTGTGAATGCTCGAGATATCGCCGTTGCCGCCGTCGCGTTGATGCTTGGCTGCCTTGGTCCCACGGCCGCGCTCGTCGCGGGCATGCAGGGGACATGCGGGGCTGCTCCTATCGTGGTCGGCGCGCTGATCGCGGCCACGCTGCTGGGAAGCGCAGGCGTGGTTCTTTGCCGCGACGATGAGGACGAGGTGCCGGGGTCGCAACGCTAACTGTTGTGAGATCGGCCGCCGGTCATAGACGAAGATGAAGGCCGCCGCAGGGGAAAGGTTCCCTTGCGGCGGTTTTGCTGTTAAGGCTGTTGAATGCGGCGCGTTGGCGCTACCAGCTTTTCTCGATATCGCGGATGCGCCGATAGAGCCACTCGTTTTGCGGTGCCTGGATATCGTGTTTGGCTGCGAGGCGGCAGATGGTGCCCGCGAACTCATCAACCTCGGTTTTGCGCCTTGCGATGCGGTCTTGAGCCATCGAGGGCATACCGGCGGGGTCGATTCCCTCGATGAGGTGCACCATTTGCGTCAGGTCTGCCTCGGTCAGTTCAACGCCCTCGGCGTTGGCGACCGCAAGCGTTTCGCGCATGGCGGAAACAAAGCAGCGACGCTGCTCGGAGCCCGGCTCCGTGGCGCTTCCGTAGGTCCCGCCGTAGGCCAT
>CAUASQ010000170.1 GCA_958431945.1 uncultured Collinsella sp.
TGGCTTAGCCAAAGTAGCGCTTGAGCAGGCCGGCGAAAGCCTTGCCGTGGCGGGCCTCGTCGCGAGCCATCTCGTGCACGGTGTCGTGGATGGCATCGAGGCCAGCGGCCTTGGCGCGCTTAGCAAGATCGGTCTTGCCGGCGGTGGCGCCGTTCTCGGCCTCAACGCGCATCTCGAGGTTCTTCTTGGTGGAGTCGGTCACGACCTCGCCCAGGAGCTCAGCGAACTTGGCGGCATGCTCGGCCTCCTCGTGGGCAGCCTTCTCCCAGTACAGGCCGATCTCGGGATAGCCCTCGCGATGGGCGACGCGAGCCATGGCCAGGTACATACCGACCTCGGAGCACTCGCCCTCAAAGTTGGCGCGCAGGTCGGCAACGATGTCCTCAGAGACGCCCTCCATCTTGGCGACGCCCACGACGTGCTCGGCAGCCCACTCGAGCTGGCCCTCCTCCTGCTTCAGGAAACGAGAACCGGGAACGCCGCACTGGGGGCACTTGAAGTCCTCGGGCAGCTGGTCGCCGTCGAACTCTTCCACATAACCGCAAACGGGGCAAACAAACTTCATGATTCGATCCTTTCGATCGATGGCGATTGCGCGCTCGTCCGGTCCCGTAAAGGCCCTCTCCGGACGTGCGTCTTGACGAGTTCTATTATCCATAAATGCAACCAAATGTGAAGCCTATTAGGAATGATTTTTAATAAAACAATTTTGAGATATGAAGATGTTGATTGATTAACGATTGGCAGGCCGTCTTTGACCGCCGCTGAGTACAATCGGGCGAGCAAATGTTGACCTATCAACAAATGAAGGAGTTTCCTTTATGCATCTAGCCCGTCGTGCCTGGTGCCGAACATATCAGACGGTTTTTCGCATTGCATTGCCGATCCTGCCCTATACCGAGCCGCGCATTTTAGAGCATGCCGAGGATGTGCCCGCGGTGCTTCAAAAGCGCTCGATCCAGAAGGTCCTTATCGTGACGGATCCCGGCATTGCCCGTCTGGGGCTCACGGCACCGCTCGAGACGGCGCTCGCATCCAGGGGGATTGGCGTTACGGTCTATGCCGAAACGCGTGCGAACCCCACGGTTTCAAACGTGGAAGAAGCGGCGTCCCTGTATCGAGAGAGCGCCTGCCAGGCCATTATCGGCTTTGGCGGTGGCTCGGCCATGGACTGTGCCAAGGGCGTGGGCGCACGCATTGCGCAGCCAAACAAGCCCATCAACAAGATGCGCGGCCTGCTGCGGATTCATCGTCGCCTGCCGCTGCTCATCGCCGTTCCCACTACCGCCGGTACGGGAAGCGAAGTCACGCTTGCGGCGGTAATTACCGATGACGAGACGCACTACAAATACCCCATTAACGACTTTGTGCTCATCCCGCGCTTTGCGGTGCACGACCCCGAGTTTACGCGCGGCCTGCCCGCCTCCATTACGGGGCAGACGGGCATGGACGCCCTGACGCATGCCGTTGAGGCCTTTATCGGGCGAAGCACCACGTCCTATACGCGTAAGATGGCGCGTCAGGCGGTCCAGCTCATCAGCGACAATTTGCTCGAGGCCTATGAGCATGGGGACAACATACGGGCGCGCCGCAATATGCTTTCGGCAGCGTATAAAGCGGGTGTTGCCTTTACGCGCTCCTACGTTGGATACGTTCATGCCATCGCGCACAGTCTGGGCGGACGTTATGGGATTCCCCACGGTTTGGCCAACGCCATTATCCTGCCGCACATGCTTCGCGCCTATGGTGAAGCTGCTGCTCCTAAGCTCGCCGACCTCGCCCGCATGGCTGGTATCGCGCCGGCTAACGCACAGGACAACCTGGCGGCCGAGGCCTTTATCGATTGGGTCGATCGAATGAACGCCACCTTGGACATTCCCAAATATGTCTCGGGCATTCGCCGCTCCGACATTCCGCAGATGGCGGCGAATGCCGATGCCGAGGCCAATCCCCTGTACCCCGTTCCGCTTTTAATGGACCGCTTGGAGCTCGAGCATATGTATGAAGTCGTTGCAGGTGGTATGTTTGAGGGCGAGAACTAGGAGGGCACATGAACACCGAGGAAATTGCGCGCATCGTCGGCGATCAGCGCGCCTACTTTAAGACGCGCGCCACGTTTGATGTCGATGCTCGACGTCGCGCGCTCGTGAGTTTATGCGATGCGGTGCGGGCCCACGAGGCTGATATCGCCCATGCGCTCAAGACCGATTTGGGGAAGTCGCATGACGAGGCCTATATGTGCGAGATCGGCACGTCGCTTTCCGAGATTCGACATCAGATCGCTCACGTGGCTCGGTGGAGTCGTCCGCGCCTGCGTCCGTGCGATCTCGCTAACGCCGTGAGCGCGTGCAAAATGCAAGCCGTGCCCTATGGCGTCACGCTCATCATGGCTCCGTGGAACTACCCGTTTTTGCTAACACTCGAGCCGCTCGCCGGCGCCCTTGCCGCGGGCAATACCGTGGTCATCAAGCCGAGTGCCTATGCTCCGGCATCGAGCGCGGTGCTCAAGCAAATCTGTGAAGAGGCATTTGATCCGCGCCTGGTGACGGTTGTCGAGGGCGGGCGCGCCGAGAACGAAGCGTTGCTCGATGAGTGCTGGGACAAGATCTTCTTTACCGGTAGCGTTCCGGTCGGCAAGCTCGTCATGGAGCGCGCAAGTAAAAACCTTACGCCCGTGACGCTTGAGCTGGGCGGAAAGAGCCCCTGCATCGTGGATGCGACGGCAAACTTGAAGGTTGCGGCGCGGCGTATCGCCTTTGGTAAATGGCTCAACGTGGGGCAGACCTGCGTGGCGCCCGACTACCTGCTGGTCGATGCGCGCGTGCACGACGAGCTGCTGGACCTCATCAGGGAAGAGGCCCGCCGTATGTTTGGCGAGCATCCGCTCGATAACGGGGATTATGGGCATATCGTCAACGCCAAGCATTTTGCGCGCGTGCGTGGGCTGATCGATCCCGATAAGGTCGTGCTGGGAGGCACGGCGCGCGAGTCGTCGCTCAAGATTGAGCCGACGATCCTAGACGGCGTGACGCCTGAGGATGCTGTGATGCAGGAAGAGATTTTCGGCCCCATCCTGCCGGTGCTGACGTTTGAGAGCCTAGACGAGGCCGAGACGTTTATTACGGATCGTCCGACGCCGCTGGCCCTGTATATTTTTAGCCAGGACCGCGAGGTCCAGCAGCGCTTTGTGCGCTACGTGCCCTTTGGCGGCGGCTGCGTTAACGACACGATCATGCACTTGGCTACGAGCCATATGGGCTTTGGCGGTATGGGAGCGAGCGGTATGGGGCAGTACCATGGCCGCGAGAGCTTCGATACGTTTAGCCACAAGAAGAGCATCGTGAACAAGGCAACGTGGCTGGACGTGCC
>CAUASQ010000171.1 GCA_958431945.1 uncultured Collinsella sp.
TTGCGCTGACGGTGCGCGAGATGGTGCGCATGATCCGCGCGAGCCACGTGAGCGTGGACACGCTGGTCGAGGAGTCGCTCGATACGCCGCTGGGCTTTGGCACGGGCGCGGGCGTGATCTTTGGCGCCACGGGCGGCGTGATGGAGGCAGCCGTGCGCTCGGCCTATTACCTGGTGACGGGCAAGAACCCGGATGCGGATTTCTTTACCGACGTGCGTGGCCTGGATGGCTGGAAGGAAGCCGTCGCCGATATCGATGGCACCAAGGTGCGCGTCGCCGTGGCGCACGGGTTGGGTAACGCCGCCCGCCTGCTCGACGCGATTCGCGACGGTCGCGTGAGCTATGACTTCGTTGAGGTTATGGCATGCCCGGGCGGCTGCGTCGGTGGCGGCGGTCAGCCCATCCACGACGGCTGCGAGCTGGCGGCCGAGCGCGGCCAGGTGCTGTGGGGCCTGGATGCGAAGGCGGACATTCGCTTCTCGCACGAGAATCCCGATGTCCAGGCGTGCTACAGCGAGTTTTTGGGCGCGCCGCTCTCGCCGCTGGCCGAGGAGCTGCTGCATACCGACCATCACGCCTGGTCGATGCCCAACGAGGGGACGTGCTAGCGATGCGCGCGTTTGATGTTGAGATGTCGCGCCGGGGGTTTGCCTCGGCGTTCGCCGCGGGCGCCCTGTCACTTGCGCTCGCGGGCTGTGGCGGCGGGGCTGCCGGTGCCGGGTCCGCCGCGGGCTCGGTTGCCACGGACGGCGCCGGTGCTGCCGCAGAGCCGGTCGAGGTGCACGTCGCCTCGCTCAAGGGGCCGACCTCGATTGGTCTGGTGCAGTTTATGGACCGGGCAGTCGATGGCGAGACGGACAATGAGTTCGACTTTGCGATCAATACTGCCGCCGATGAGATTGTGCCCAAGGTCATTCAGGGCGATATCGACATTGCCCTGGTGCCCGCCAACGTGGCGAGCGTGCTCTATAACAAGACTGAGGGCGCGGTGCAGGTCATCGACATCAACACGCTGGGCGTGCTGAACGTTGTGACGGGCGACGCGAGTGTGACCTCGTTTGGCGATTTGGCGGGCCATACCGTCTATATGACGGGCAAGGGCACCACGCCGGAGTACGTCATGAACTACCTACTGGACCGCGCGGGCCTGACCGGCCAGGTGGCGCTTGAGTTTAAGAGCGAGCCCACCGAGGTGCTGTCGGCGCTGCTTGCCGATCCGTCTGCCGTGGGCGTGCTGCCCGAGCCGTTCAAGACCGCTGCCATCGCCAAGAGCGAAGGCAAGCTGTCGGCTCCGGTAAGTCTGACCGATGTGTGGGATGAGCTGGCGGGCGAGACGGGTTCGCGCCTGCTGACGGGCGTGACCGTGGTGCGCCGCGCCTTTGCCGAGGAACATCCCGATGCCGTGGCGGAATTCTTGCGCTGCCATGAGGCGAGCGTGAAGGCCGTCAATGCGGCGCCGGCGGACTGGGCGCAGGCCGTGGTCGATGCGGGTGTCGTCGATAACGCCGCGATTGCCGAAAAGGCGATTCCCGGGTGCATGCTTGTATGCCAGACGGGGAAAGATATGAAGGCGGCGCTCGGTGGGTGCCTGCAGGTGCTGGCCGATGCGGATGCGAGCGCCGTGGGCGGCAAGCTCCCGGCTGATGATTTCTACTACATGGAGTAGCCCGTGCGTGCGTTTGCTCGACAAATGACAGAGCGTATGAAGGCGGTGGCGGCAGGTGGTGCCGTCGCCGCCTTTTGGCTTGCCGTGTGGGTGCTGGTGGCGGGTCTCGTGGCGCAGCCGTTGATTTTGCCGGGTCCGGGTGCTGTTGTGGTGGCGTTGCTGCGGCTGGTATGCGATGCCGGTACGTGGGCGATTCTGGCGGGCTCGGGTGCGCGGATTCTGGGCGGTTTGGCGCTTGCCGCGGTGTGCGGTGGTTTGCTGGCCGGAATTTCGTCGCGCTCGCGGGCGTTTGTCCGCTTGGTGGCGCCGGCGCTTTCGTTTGTAAAGGCGACGCCGGTTGCCTGCGTGGTGGTCCTGCTGCTCATTTGGCTGGGGTCGGCGCGCGTGAGCATCGTCGCGGTCTTTTTGATGGCGCTGCCGGGCGTGTATTTTTCGCTGGCCGAGGGTTTGACGCAGGTTGATCAGCCGCTGGAGCAGATGTTTCGTCTGCATGGCGTGCGGGGTTGGCGCCTGTTTTGCGCCCATACCTGGCGCGAGGTCCTGCCGTTTGTGCTTTCGTGTGCGCGTGCCGTGATCGGCATGAGCTGGAAGGCCGGCGTGGCGGCGGAACTCATCGGCATGGCGACGGGCACCGTGGGCGAACGCATCTATCAGGCGAAGCTTTTGATCGAGACGGCGGACCTGCTGGCGTGGACCGTGCTGGTCGTTGCTGCCTCGTGGGCGTGCGAGCGCGTGCTGGTGTGGCTGCTGCGGGTTTCGGGTTCCGTGGCATGGCGTGTGGCCGTGCGGGCGCATGGGCGCGGCGCTCGCGGGCGTGCGGGGGCTGCGAGCGATGGCGCTGCAGCGGAGTTTGCGCTTGCCGTGGGCGATCGCGCGCCCTGGGCGCCGGCGCTGGATGGTCTGGTGCTCAACGTGCCCGCGGGTGGGCGTATCTGTGTGATGGGCGCTTCGGGCACGGGCAAGTCGACGCTGCTCGCCCTGGCGGCGGGGGAGTGCGCGCCGTGCTCGATGGTGTTTCAGGATGCGCGCCTGGTAGAGGGCGCCTCGGCTTTGGATAACGTGCTGGTGTGTGCCGATGCGCGCGTGGATGCTTCGAGCGCTACGGCCTTGCTGCGCCGGTTGGTGCCGGGAATCGATGTGCATGTTCGCGTGACCGAGCTTTCGGGCGGGCAGCGCCGTCGTGTCGAGATCGCCCGCGCCCTGCTGTGTGGCGGCTGTGCCGTCATTCTGGATGAGCCCTTTACCGGCCTGGACGCCGCCGCGCGCGATGCGACGGCCGAGGCCGTGCTAGACCTGCTCGACGGTCGCACGCTCTTGCTCGCCACGCACGATGTCGTCGACGTTCAGGCCCTCGATATCTCGGACATCATCACGCTCTAAATACTAACTGAGCAACAAAATGATTCGTTTTCCTCCGTCCCCATGGGGTCGGGTGTGGTATTCTATCTGCGGGGTAATACTTAGGAATACCAAGTAATACCAACGCCGCAGAAACAAACTCCGGATGCGGGCCAATCGGGTTGCCTTCACAGCCCGTCGCCCAGCCGCGTGGCCCGCA
>CAUASQ010000172.1 GCA_958431945.1 uncultured Collinsella sp.
TCGGCCACGTTATCGATTCCACGGCGCTCGAGAGCGCCGGTTCCTATCCGGTCGACCTGGTCAACGGCCTAGAGGAGGCATTTAAGAACTCCATTGCCAAGCAGCTCGAAGAGGCCAAGGCCAATCCCGATATTCCCGAGGTCGAGGTCATGATTCGCGCCGGCCGTATTCGCGAGACGCTCAAGGACGAGATGCTCGACGTGGTCAAGCCCGACCTGGTGCTCTGCGGCGCCCGCGGCCTGTCCTCGATCAAGTATGCGCTGCTGGGTTCGATTTCGACGTTCCTGCTGCGCAACACCGACTGCGACATCTTGGTCGTGAAGTAGCGTTGCTCCCACCGGCCGCGGGGCCTGCGGGGTTTCCACGGGCACGTCCTCGCCGCGTTGCGGCTGCGGGATGTGCCCTTAGGAAACCCCTCCCGGCCCCGCGGCCTTCGCAGCCTTACTTCAACGAGTTGTCTGATAGAAAATGGCGTGCCGCCCCGTTTGGGGCGGCACGTTTTTCATGGGCGGCACGTTTTTGTTTGGGCGGACGTCTGCCGCGTGCGTTACTCGAAGTATTGGAACTTGTTGGTTGAGAAGGCAAACGTGACGACAAAGCCTTCGCCCGGCTCCGATGCCGCGGTGACGTCGATGCCCATCTTGGAGCACAGACGCGCCACCAGATAGAGACCGATGCCCGTTGCGCGCTTGGTGGTGCGGCCGTTGTCGCCGGTAAAGCCCTTCTCGAACACGCGCGGTAGGTCTGCCGCACACACGCCGCAGCCGTTGTCCGCGACGGTAAGCTCGATGCGCTCGCTTGCCAGGCCCTCGTCCAGCAACGCGCCCGAAAACACGATCTTCGCGCCATCCTCGCGCGCGTATTTAATGCTGTTCTGAATGAGCTGGCCCAGAATAAACTCGAGCCATTTCTCGTCGGTAAAGACCTCGAAGTCGAGGTTCTCGCACACCGGAGCCACGTGCGCCGCGATGAGCTCGCGCGCGTTGGCCTTAATCGCGCCCGTCACCAAGGTCTTAAGATCCCAGCGGCGAATCAGGTAGTCGCGCTCCACAACCTCCGAGCGCGCATAGTACAGCGCCTGGTCGATATAGCGCTCCACGCGAGCCAGCTCACGGCCCAGGTCATCCACACGTGACAGGTCGTCTTCGCTGCCATCCAGGTTTTCCAAAATTAAATGGGCCGCCGCCAGGGGCAGCTTGGCCTCATGGACCCAGCTCTCGATATAGTCGCGATAGTCATCGGTCTGACGCCGGCCTTCGGCAACCTCGTCGCAGGCAGCCTTGCCCACCCGGCGCAAGACCTCGTACTCGAGCTCGCCCTCGGCATAGGTCGGGCATTGCACCATCTCCTGCACCCATGCGGGACTCTCGAGCTCCTCTGCCGCGCGCTCCAGCTGGCGCAAAAAACGACGGCGACGCGCGTACTCGATCACGATGCCGAGCATACCGAAGATAAAGGACACGCCAACCGCCACGACCACGATAGAAACGGGTGCGCCGGCGACCGTCAGCACAAAGCAGCTCAGCAGCACGCCGCACGTCCACACGGCGACGGGAAGCAGCGCGTCTTTAAAGAACTTGGCAAACGACATAGCCGGCCCCTAGACCGAATAGCCTTGGCCGCGGTGCGTCGTCAAATACCCCTTGATGCCGATTTTTTCGAGCGTGGTGCGCAGGCGGTTGATGTTAACGGTAAGCGTGTTGTCGTCCACGAAGGCGTCGGAGTCCCACAGGTCCTGCATGATGGCCGAGCGCGAAACAATCTTGCCTGCACGGCTCAGAAGCAGCGAGAGAATACGCAGTTCGTTTTTTGTGAGCTCGGTGCTGGTGCCCGTTTGCGTGTTGGTGACCATGGAGCGAGCGAGATCGAGCTCCAGGCCCTTGTGGACAAGCGTGCTGCGCTCGCCCGCCGCCGCGGTGCGACGCAGCAAGGCATTGATGCGTGCCACGAGCACACGGGCGCTGTAGGGCTTGGGAACAAAGTCGTCCGCGCCGAGCGTCATGGCCATGACCTCGTCGATCTCGGTCGCGCGCGACGTGAGGACGATGATGGGAACCTCGGATTCGCGGCGAACCTCGTGGCAGATATGCTGGCCGTCCTTGACGGGAAGCGTGAGGTCGAGCAGCACTAGGTCGGGCGCGGCGGCGAGAATATCGCGCGAGACATGCTCAAACGATTCGCATGTCTCAACCTCAAAACCGGCGCGGGCAAGGATGTCGACAAGCTCACGACGAATGGGCTCGTCGTCCTCAACGACATAGATCAGCGCCATGGATTCCACTCCCCTCTTGGTTGTCTTGCCACCATTATGGCTGCGGAGCCGCAGGTATGCGCCTCGCGCGTCACCAAGGTGACAGAACTGTTCGCGAGCGGCAGGGGCTTGCCCCTCGCTCGCAACGGGCACGGGAATTAAATGAGTTTTTAATCCCGTCCCAGAAACATCATTTAGCGGCGGGCGCGAAGCTTTTCGTAGCCGTCGGCAAAGAAGGCGACCGTGGCGGCGTCGGCCTCCGCAGCCTCCGTCTCGGTTGCGGGAACCACGCCGTGCTCGTCGCTCACCAGGAACAGCGCGCCCTTAAGCTGCGCGGGAATATCTACGCGCGTGACCGGGATGCCCTTGGTCTGGGCCAGTTGTTCGATGAGCGTCGCCGTGCCGCACAGGCACTCGTCCGCCGGCGCCACAAAGGCCAGCTCACCGTCGTTGACGGCGGCGAGCAGCTCGGGTGCCACGCCGGTCTCGTCGGCCTCGGAGCGGGCCTCGGCGGAGCGGGCGCGGAGCGCCTTGGCCGACGTGTCGGCCAGCGGCTCGTACTCCCCCACCGTCATGGCGGCGTTGCCGTTAACGTCGATCACCAGCATGAGCACACCGTCGCGGGCGGTGTAGTCGCCCTCGGCAAGCGACCACTCAACGTGCTGCTTGGCCCAACTGAGCATGTTATGGGTAAGTGGCTCGCCCTGCACCAGGCGCTCGGACAGTGCGCGAATGTGACGGTTGAGCATGGGCACCTTTTTGTTGGACATGCGCCAACGACAGACAAGCGCGGGCTTGTCGAGCGTGAACTTCTCAACCGCCTCCTGATTGGCGCAAAAATCCTCGTACGCACGCTGATCCTCGGCATTGCCAAACAGCTCGGCATCATCAATCTGGGGCATGGTTGTACCTTTCGTGTTAGTCATTCCGTCCTCTTATACCAAAAAGACGGCCCTCCAAACGGAGC
>CAUASQ010000173.1 GCA_958431945.1 uncultured Collinsella sp.
ACTTGTCGCTCTGGACGACGCGCAGCATCGACCGAGCGGCGGAACCTCTAGAGCAAGGTAACGCTAAAACTGCGCTTGTCCGTCTCGCCCGGGGCCAGGGTGATGGTGTTGACCTTGTGCTCAAAGACATCGTCCTCGGTGTCCATGGTGGTATGACCGGTCCAGGGCTCGAGCGCCACAAACGGAGCGTCGTTGGCGGCAGACCACACGCCAATGTACTTAAAGCCCTCAAAGTCGATCTTGACGCCGTGGCCCGACTTGCGGCCGCGCAGCGTGAGCGTGGAGCCCGGGGTATCGGTGAACATGATGGCGTCGTTATCGAAGCTGCGGTGCGTGATGGGCAGCACGTCCGAGTTATCGGGAGCCTTATAGCTGCCCTCAAACGTCATAAGACCGTCGGGCGTGATGATAGGAGCCTCGTTAGTCCAAGCCTCGGTAAACGCCAGCTCGTAATCCTCGAACGCCTCGTCCTCGGCACCGGGGGCGGGCACGTTAAATGCGGGGTGGCCGCCCACCGAGAACGGCAGGTCCACGTCGCCGGTGTTGGTGACGGCAAAGGTCTGCGTGAGGGTGGCGTCGCCGGTCAGGGCATAGGTCATGTTGAGCTTAAAGTGGAACGGAAAGGCCTTGAGCGACTCGGGCGTATCGGTGATCTCGTAAGTTACCGAGGAGCCGTCCTCCGAAACCTCGACCAGCTCGTGCTCGACGATGCGCGCGAGTCCGTGGCGCGGCATCTCGCAGGTGCCGGCCGCAGACGTTGCCGTGTTGTTGCGCAGCGAACCCACAATGGGGAACAGGATGGGCGCGTGCTTGCCCCAAAAGGCGGGGTCGCCCTGCCACAGATACTCGTTGCCGTTGAGGGCAAGGCTCGTGAGCTGGGCGCCCATGGAATCGATGGCCGCGGTGAGGCCGCCGCGCTTGATGGTAGTGACGGTAGACATGCTACTTCCTCCAAAAGTAAACAATAGTGTCGAGGGCTATTGTCCCACTCTTGGCGGCGGGACGGGACGGCAGGCGATTATTGAGTAGCCATAGCGGAATGAGCGGCGAGCGCCTACTGGGTATCTACGTAAAGGTCGAACCCGCCCTGCGGTGTGGTGTCGACCGTATCGGGCGCCTGCGAGTTAAAGCTCACGGGAACCATGCGCTTTGAGGCGCGGAAGCGCGTGCCGTCGGTGGCGACGGGCGGTTCATCGACGGTGAGCTCGTAGTCGCCGGGCTTAAGTTCGATGCCGTCACCAGCGGAATTGACGTATTGATACTCGTCAATCGTCTGCCCTTTGAGCGTGCGCCCCACGATATGGATGAGCATTTGGCTGTCGCCGCGCGCGGTGTCCCACGTCGCGCCGTCCTTGACCTCGACCGACACATGTACCGAGCGCGTGCGGCCGAGCGATTGCTCGACAGACATCTCGACCTTGGCGGCGTCTTTTCGCTGCTGCTCGACATGGCTCCAGACGTTTCCAATTACCGAGCATGCGATAACGCCGGCCATGAAGGCGATAAGGATGGGGCCAAGCGGAGAGCGACGTCCTGCATCTTCCTCGCGAGACAGATTGGGGCGACGTGTGGGCGCGGGCGCCTGGGCGCCCTGCGAGGGCACGTCGAGAATGCTGAAGGATGCCGTGCTGTCGGGGTCGATCGTGTGACGCGGCTGCGGGATCTTTGCCGGCGAGATGGACATGTCCGCCGGCTCACCGAGTGTGGCCGTGGCATCGGCCTTAGCCTCATCGGCCTCGGCTTGGGCCCAAGCCTGCTCAAAGGTCAGGGGCTCGGCGGCATCGGAGGCGGCATCAGGCTCGACAGCGGCATCGTTGCCGGTCTCGTCCTCGTCGCTCGACACGTCACGCGACGCGGGCTCGTCCCACTCCTCGTCCGGAGCCTCGCCCTCGCTATACCACCATTCAAAGTTATCGATATCCATACGGGGCGCCCCTTAGGCCTCGCAAATAAACACTCGCTAGTCTTATACCCCCAGACGGCACCGAAGCTCACCCGCGCCGGACACGAAAACCGTCACAACATTCGACGTTTTTCCTCGTTTTCGAGATTTTCATCGAATGTTGTGACGGTTTAGGCGGCAGCCACGCCGCGAATGTGACAAAGAGACTGTCCCTTTGTCACATTCTGTTAGAGTTGCAGGGATTGAATCCCGCTTATTCATGCGCCATTGGAGTGACAACCTTGACCGCCGCAACCACGCCTAAAAGTAAGTCAACCGCCGCCGCGCTCTCCCCCGCGCGCACCAAGCTCTGCCTGGCACTGCTCGTGCTGTTGGGGTTCTCGCTCGGCTGCTCCGAGTTCGTGGTCATCGGCATCGAAAGTGACTTGGCGACGGAACTCGGCATATCACTTGCCACCGCAGGCCAGCTCATCAGCGTTTTCGCACTTGTCTACGCTATCGCGACGCCGGTGCTTGCGCTCAGCACGGGGCGGTTCCGCCGCTACCAGCTGCTCGTGTGCTACAGCATCGTCTTTGTGCTCGGCAATTTGGTTATGGCGCTAGCACCCAACTTCCAAGTGCTCTTTATCTCGCGCATTGTCTTGGGATCCGTCTCAGGCGCGCTGCTCGCCGTGGGCGTGACGTACATCCCCGAGCTTCTGTCTCCGCAGCAAACTTCGCTTGCCATCTCGGTGGTATATGGTGCGTTTTCCGTGGCAATGGTCTTTGTCACTTCGATCGGCAAGTTTGTGGCCGACACGCTCGACTGGCACGTGGCCATGTACGGCACGCTGACCTTTGCCGTTCTGATCTGCGGAGCGCTCGTGATGTTTATGCCGCGCGCTGGGCAAACCGACGAGCCCGCCACCTTTCGCGAGCAGGCGGGGCTGCTACGCGAGCCGAGCATCATCACCGGTATGCTCATCTTCTTGTTTGGCGTGGGGTCGGTCTATGTGTTCTACGGCTACGTGACGCCCTATCTGGAGCAGGTGTTGGGTATGGGCACGGTCGAAGCCAGCACCACGCTCATGGCCTACGGCGTGTTCTGCCTGGTTTCGAACATCCTGGGCGGATGGATTGACGCGCGCTTTGGCATGAAGGCACTGCTGGTTACGTTTGTGCTGCAGGCAGCGGCATTGTTTGGGTTGTTTGCCGCGGGCGCTGCCATGCCGCTCGCACTTGTCTTTGTCTTTAGCCTGGCGATGCTCATGTACCTGTTCTCGGTGTCGTGCATCACGCACTTTATGGACGTGGC
>CAUASQ010000174.1 GCA_958431945.1 uncultured Collinsella sp.
TGGCCAAGGGTCTGAACGACTTCGCTCCCATCGTGTCCGGCATCATGACCACCATCCACGCCTTCACCGGCGACCAGATGCCGCTCGACGGCCCGCAGCGCAAGGGCAACTAGCGTCGCTCCCGCGCCTGCTCCGAGAACATCGTCCCGAACTCCACCGGTGCCGCCAAGGCCATCGGCCTGGTTCTCCCCGAGCTCAACGGCAAGCTCATCGGTGCCGCCCAGCGCGTCCCGACGCCGACCGGCTCGCTGACCAACCTCTACGCCGTCGTTGACAAGAAGGTCACCGTCGACGAGGTCAACGCTGCCATGAAGGCCTACGCCGAGACCATCCCCGATACCTTCGCCTACAACGAGGACCAGATCGTCTCCCGCGACATCGTCGGCGAGACCCACGGCTCCATCTTCGACGCCACTCAGACCATGTGCTCTGACCTCGGCAACGGCCAGACCCTCGTTCAGGTCACCTCTTGGTACGACAACGAGAACTCCTACACCTCTCAGATGGTCCGCACCATCAAGTACTTCGAGAAGTTCGTTGCTTAATTTAGCTTTTAGCGAATAGCTCGTTGAGCGTCTAAAGAAGGGCGCGGCCTCATAGGGCTTACACCCTAGGGTCGCGCCCTTTTTATAGGAAATCGTCTGCCGCAATGGGAGGCAGACACGTACGAAAGGTAGAAGCAAACATGGCCTTTACCAAGAAGACCGTCCGCGACATCGATGTCGACGGCAAGCGCGTTCTCGTCCGCGTTGACTTCAACGTGCCTATCAAGGATGGCGTCGTTGGCGACACCACCCGCATCAAGGCTGCCCTGCCCACCATCAACTACCTCGTTGAGCACAACGCTCGCGTCATTCTCATGAGCCACCTCGGCCGTCCCGAGGGCACCGGCTTCCAGCCTGAGCTCTCCCTTGAGCCTGTCGCCAAGAAGCTCGCTGAGCTCTCTGGTCTCGATGTTGCCTTTGTCGCCGACACCTACGGCGAGAAGGCTGCTGAGGCTGTCGCCGCCGTCGAGCCGGGTAAGGTCCTCGTTCTCGAGAACGTCCGTTTTGACAAGCGTGAGAAGAAGAACGATCCCGAGATCGCCAAGAAGCTCGCTTCCTATGGTGACGTCTTCGTTCTCGATGCCTTCGGCACCGCTCACCGCGCCCAGGGTTCCGTCGTGGGCCCCGCCGCTTACCTGCCTGCCGTCGCCGGCTTCCTGCTCGAGAAGGAGGTCGACACGCTGACCGGCATCTTCGCCGAGCCCGAGCGCCCCTTCGTCGCCATCGTCGGCGGTTCCAAGGTTTCCTCCAAGATCGGCGTTCTCGATCACCTCATCGACTCCGCTGACACCCTGATCATCGGTGGCGGCATGGCCTACACCTTCTTCCTGGCTCAGGGCCTGACCGTCGGTCAGTCCCTCAAGGAAGAGGACTGGGTCGAGCGCGCCGGCGAGATGCTCAAGAAGGCCGAGGAGAAGGGCGTCAAGATCCTGCTCCCCATCGACAACCGCGTTGCCGATCACTTTGGCGAGGACGCTGTCCCCGAGGTTGTCGCTTCCGACGCTATCCCCGACGATCGTGAGGGTATGGACATCGGCCCCAAGACCGAGGAGCTTTACGCCGAGGCCGTCAAGGGCGCCAAGACCGTGTTCTGGAACGGCCCCATGGGCGTTTTCGAGTTCGACAACTTCGCTCACGGCACCCAGGCTATCGCCGAGGCCGTCGCCGAGGCCGACTGCACCTCGATCATCGGCGGTGGTGACTCTGTCGCGGCTGTCAACAAGTTCAACCTGGCCGACAAGATGAGCTGGATCTCCACCGGTGGTGGCGCTTCCATGGAGCTCGTCGAGGGTAAGGCCCTGCCCGGAGTGGAGGCGCTTCTCGATGCCTAATCGCACCCTTCTTATCGCTGGTAACTGGAAGATGAACAACGACGTCGCCGAGGCCGCCAAGCTCGCCGACGAGCTGGCTCAGGCTCTGCCCGAGGTTCCGGCTGGCGTCGAGGTGCTCGTCTGCCCTCCGACCATCGACATCACCACGGTTCATGACCGCATTCAGGCTGCCCCCATCGCCCTCGGTGCACAGAACGTGTACTGGGAGGCCAAGGGTGCCTTCACCGGTGAGTCCTCTTGCGACATGCTCAAGTCCGCTGGCTGCACCTACTGCATCATCGGTCACTCCGAGCGTCGCGACTACTTCCACGAGACCGACGAGGACCAGAACAAGAAGGCCAAGGCCCTCGTTGCCGCCGGTCTTGTTCCCGTCTTCTGCTGCGGCGAGTCCCTTGAGGTCCGCGAGGCTGGCACCTATGTCGAGCACGTCGTGAACCAGGTCAAGGCTGGCCTTGCTGGTCTTGAGATCACCTGCCCCAAGCAGGTCGTCGTCGCCTACGAGCCCATCTGGGCCATCGGCACCGGAAAGACCGCTACCGCTGAGGACGCCCAGGAGGTCTGCGGCGCTATCCGTGAGACCCTCAAGGAGATGTTTGGCGAGGAGCTCGCCGACGGTATCCGCGTCCTGTACGGTGGTTCCGCTAAGCCCGGCAACATTGCCGAGCTCGTCGCCAAGCCCGACGTTGACGGCGCCCTCGTGGGCGGCGCTTCGCTCAAGGCTGCCGACTTCGCCTCTATGGTCGTCAAGGCAGGCGAGTAGGACATATGGCACAGCGTCATCTTCCTGCACTCCTGATCATCATGGATGGCTGCGGCCTTGCTCCGGCCGATGGCGAGAACGCCGTCGCCGCTGCCAAGACGCCCTTCCTTGATAGCCTGTACGAGAAGTATCCTCACACCACGCTCGGTGCTTCGGGCGAGGACGTGGGGCTTCCCGACGGCCAGATGGGCAACTCCGAGGTGGGTCACCTCAACATCGGTGCCGGCCGCATCGTGTTCCAGGAGCTTTCGCGCATCAACAATGCCATCAAGGACGGCTCCATCGCCAAGAACGAGGTTTTCGTCAAGGCTATGGACGATGTCAAGGCCGAGGGCAAGACCCTTCACCTCATGGGCCTTATGAGCCCTGGCGGCGTTCACTCCCACATGAACCACGTCGAGGCTCTGGTCAAGATGGCTGCCGAGCACGGTGTCAAGACCGTTCGCGTCCACGCCTTCATGGATGGCCGCGACGTTGACCCGCAGTCCGGCGCTGGCTACATGAGTGAGTTCTGCGCCTTCCTGGCTAAGATCTCCGAGGAGACCGGTTGCG
>CAUASQ010000175.1 GCA_958431945.1 uncultured Collinsella sp.
CATGGGCAGACGCATGGCGTTCCTTTCGTAAGGGTTGCACTAGGATAGCGCGGCGGGGCGCCACCAGACGGTGTAACCTAAACGGAAACGAGCCGGAAAGGAGATGGCATGGAGACGACCGCGCGCGGCGATGTACCAAAAACGCTGCAAACCATTGCGTATATCAGCATTCCCAATAGCGCCGATCTTGAGTTTTTGCTCTGGGACCTGCAGGATGCCATCGCCGCCTATGCTCAACTTTCCGGCACCGCACTCCCCCGCCCGGTCGACTTGAAGGCAAATGACGCCGGCAGCGTTGCCGATGGCATCGTGCTGGCCATTGAAGATGTGGCTGACGATGAGACGTTGACAGCCATCGAGCAGGCGCTTGAGCGCTTTGGCGGTACGGGAACGCGCGTCTATGCCGCGATTCGAGCCGCACAAGAGGGCACTGAGCGGGCGCGTGGGACCGCCGTTCGCCTGCGCAAGGCATGCGAGCGCCATGGCCAATTGTGGTGTGGCGGCGTTGCCATCTGCGCCGGCAGCGGCATTGCGGCGTTTCGTCGCTCTCCGCGCATGGGACTCTTGCGGCGACCATTTTCGGAAGCGATGGATAAGCTTGTGGGCGCTGTGCGCATGGGCTGCTCCGTCGAGCATGCACAGCGACTTGGCGGCGGCAATGCCGCCAACGTCGACGCCGACGGCATGGTTTGCGCCGAGCCAGCCGTGCCCGCGCCGATCTGGCGAGGCGTTCTGAAACGTCTGGGCGCCCACGCTCAAACAAAAATCTAAATTAAATAACAGCCCAGTCAACGGCTTCGTGCCAACGCTCGACAAGACGCTCCAGGCGCCAGGCGGCATTGGCGGGACTTGTCGAGGGCAGGACGATGGCAGGCAGCCCCGTCCGATCTTGCAAGTAGCGTTTGTAGAGTCGCCCTGCCGTACCGCCGTTACAGACAACGACCTCAATCGGCGCGGCATCGGTAATGCACTCGATATGTGCCGGCACAACGTTACGAATGCTCGCGTCGCTCGAGCCCTTAATGTCGCAGCTCTCGATTGCATCCCACAGGGCTACGCCGCCGTTCAGCAGCATGGCCCGCTTGGCGGCAATGGAGGCATCAAGCGTCGCGGGCTCACCGCTTGCCAAAGGATCGCCCTCGTTGGGCGGCACAGGCATACCGAGGCACGTGGCCATCACACGCCAAAAGCGATTCTGAGGGTTGCCGTAATAAAAGGCGTTGGCGCGCGAAAGCACCGAGGGAAACGACCCGAGCACCAAAACGCGCGAGTGCTCGTCAAACACGGGCTCAAACCCATGCTCAATATGTTGATAGTCCTCGTCCGGCGCTGTCATGATCTAGGCTCTCAACAGATAGCGCACCTCGTAGGGTGCAAGCTCAAGGGTACCCGTCAGCTCGACATTGGGCGCATCGTCGGCAAGCAGGTCGACGAAGGACCCGTTGAGCTCGCCGGCGCCAAAGGTGTAAGGCTCACCCACGGCATTCACCGCCACGAGTACCGTCGCACCGTCACAGGCGCGCTCGAACAGCAGCTGCTTGTTCTGGATCACCACGTTGCGATAGGCACCGTAGTTGAGAGCACGGGCAGCCGCGTCGTCGGCCGAGCGAAGGTGTGCGAGTTGCGTGATGAACGCCGTCAGCTCGTTGGGCGCAGGCTCATTGAGCGCAGGTCGCAGCGCCCAGTCGCCATCGGGGCCACCCTTTTCGCCGGCAATTCCCCACTCGCTGCCATAGTAGACGCACGGGATGCCCGGCATGCCAAAGAGCATGCCGTAGGCGGGACGCAGACACGACTTGTCGGTGAGGATACTTGCCAGGCGCGGCACATCGTGGTTGTCGACAAACGACAGCAGATGTTTGCCGCGGTAGATGCACCACGGATCGCCGCCAAACTGGCGGTGCAGCGAATGGGCGATCTCGAACATGTTGACCGAGTTAAAGCTGGAGTACAGGCCCTTGTAGCACTCGTAGTTGGTGCAGGAGTCGAGCATCTCGTCGTTGACGATTTGGTTGTAGTCGCCGTGGAGCGTCTCGCCGATCAGCACAAAGTCGGGCTTGAGCTCACGGGTAAAGACGTGCAGGCGGCGCATAAAGTCGCGGTCGAGCATATAGGCAACGTCCAGGCGCAGGCCGTCGACGCCAAAGACCTCGGCCCAGCGGCGCACGGACTCGAGCAGG
Source organism: uncultured Collinsella sp. (assembly GCA_958431945.1). Lineage (GTDB taxonomy): Bacteria > Actinomycetota > Coriobacteriia > Coriobacteriales > Coriobacteriaceae > Collinsella. Next base: position 2,181 of record CAUASQ010000175.1, read on the forward strand.
TAATCGACCACAGCGGGATTTTGCAGGTTGAGCTTCACAAGCTCAAAATGGCCTTCCCAGCCCTCGTACCAAAAGCCATCGCCATAGCAGGAATCGCCGTCAAAGCTAATGTGGAACCAGTCCTTGTACGGCGAGTCCCACTTGCGCTCCTGCACATCGCGGAAGGCCCAAAAACCGCGGCCGACGTGGTTGAAGACGGCATCGAGCACCACGCGGATGCCATGGGCATGCAGCGTGTCGCATACGGCGGCAAAGTCGGCGTCCCCACCCAGGCGACGGTCGATATGGCGCAGGCTGTGTGTATCGTAGCCGTGGCCATCAGATTCGAGCGGTGGGTTGATGAGCACAGCGCCAACGCCGAGTTCCTGCATGTAGTCGGCCCATTGGGCAATCTTCATGATGGGGGCATCGGGGCTGGGTGCAGTGCCGGCAGCTTGAGAGAGTTCGTCCTCGGCAACGGGTGCGGCATTCTCGCGCGGAGCTCCGCAAAAGCCCAGCGGATAAATCTGGTAGAACGTCGTCTCGTATGCCCACATAGCAACCTCCCGGTAAGCTCAACATAACGACATCCATTGTATGTCCAGCTTGTATCCTCTCCCCCAAAATAAGTTGCGGTGGAATAGTTCCTGCCTGGGCCTTCAGAGGCCTTAAACAGGAACTATTCCACCGCAACTGATGAGGGGACGTGATTAGGCGACGGGCCTTGCGCGGCGTATGGCCGGGAACAGCACGGTGATGGCGAGGATGACGCCCACGACGGCAATCGCCCCGCCCGCGAAGCCGATCCAAGCGATACCGGGACCCGAAACCACGGCGCCGCCGATTGCGGTGCCCGTGCCAATACCGAGGTTAAACAGGCCCGAGAAGATCGACATGGCGACGGCCGACGAATCTGCCGACGTGCACTTGATGAGCTCGGCCTGAAACGCCACGTTAAAGGCCGTGGCGCAGCAACCCCAC
>CAUASQ010000176.1 GCA_958431945.1 uncultured Collinsella sp.
GGCGAGCTTGCCGACGGCCTGTACGTGGACCTGGACACCGTGACCAAGAAGTACGACGGCCTGGACGGCACCGAGCTCGCTATCTCCGAGTCCCAGGAGCGCATGGCTTGCGCCGTCGCCGACGGTGACGTCGAGGAGTTCATGGGCTACGCCGCCGAGGAAAACCTGGAGGCGACCGTTATCGCCGAGGTTACCGCCGAGCCGCGCATGCGCATGGCCTGGAACGGTGTCGCCATCGTCGACCTATCCCGCGAGTTCCTCAACTCCAACGGCGCGCCCAAGCACCAGGTCGCCCACGTGTGCGCCCGTAGCGTGTGGCAGCCCAGCTGGGCCGGCACCACGCTCGCTGAACGCATGGCCTCGCTCGTCACCGACCTCAACGTCGCTTCCAACAAGGGCCTTTCCGAGCGCTTCGACTCCACCATCGGTGCCGCAACCGTGCTCATGCCCTTTGGCGGCAAGACGCAGCTCACCCCGAGCTCGGCCATGGTCGCCAAGTTCCCCGTGGACGGCGAGACCACCACGGCGAGCGCCATGGCATGGGGCTTCAACCCCTATCTGATGGAGGCCGACCAGTTTGCGGGCGCCTACCTGTCCGTGGTCGAGTCCATCGCCAAGCTCGTGGCTGCCGGCTTTGAGCACAAGCGCGCCTATCTCTCCTTCCAGGAGTACTTCGAGCGTCTGCGCACCGAGGCCGAGCGCTGGGGCAAGCCCACGGCAGCCGTCCTGGGCGCCCTCATGGCCCAAGTCGACCTGGGTGCCGGCGCCATCGGCGGCAAGGACTCCATGAGCGGTTCGTTTGAGGACGAGACCGGCGAGCTCAACGTTCCGCCGACCCTGATCAGCTTCGCCGTCGCCGTGGGCAAGGCCGCCCGCGCCGTCTCGCCCGAGTTCAAGGGCCTCACGCACCGCGTCGTCCGCATCGCCCCCGCCACCTATGGCGAGGACTACCGTCCCGACGCCCAGCAGTTGCTCGCCGCGTTTGACGCCGTCGAGGCGCTCACTGCTACCGGCAACGCCCTGGCCATATCCACGCCCGGCTACGGCTGCGGCGCCGAGAGCCTCTTTAAGATGTGCGTCGGTAACCAGATCGGTATCGAGCTTGCCGAGGATGTAGACGTGGAGAGCCTCTTCACCCCGCTCTACGGCAGCTTTATCGTCGAGCTCGCCGAGGACGCCGAGCTGCCCGAGGTCGCCGACGGCGTTGTCGTCGAGCCCCTGGGCACCACCGTCGAGGGCTATGTCATCGACACCGGCTCCGAGGTCATCGAGCTCGCCGAGCTCCAGGAGGCCTGGGAGAGCGGCATCGAGGGCGTCTTCGCCTACCGCAGCGCCGGCGAGACCCCCGAGGTCGAGACCATCGACTTCCGCGCCAAGGACATCCACGTGTACGGCGGCGCCAAGATCGCCCGCCCGCGCGTGATCATCCCCGTGTTCCCCGGCAACAACTGCGAGTACGACAGCGCCCGCGCCTTCCGTGCCGCCGGTGCCGAGGCCGACACCTTCGTGATCAACAACCTCACGCCCGAGGCCGTCGCCGAGAGCACCCACGAGCTTGCCCGCCGCATCCGTGCAAGCCAGATCGTCATGATCCCCGGCGGCTTCTCGGGCGGCGACGAGCCCGACGGCTCTGCCAAGTTCATCACGGCGTTCTTCCGCGCTCCCGAGGTCACCGAGGCAGTCCGCGACCTGCTCAAGGCCCGCGATGGCCTGATGCTGGGCATCTGCAACGGCTTCCAGGCCCTGATCAAGCTCGGCCTGGTGCCCTACGGCGACATCGTCGACGCCACGCCCGATGCGCCCACGTTGACGTTCAACACCGTCGGTCGCCACCAGAGCCGTCTGGTGCGCACCCGCATCTCGTCCAACTTGTCCCCGTGGCTGTCGCAGTGCAGCCTGGACGACCCCTATACCGTCGCCATCAGCCACGGCGAGGGCCGCTTTGTCGCCAATGACGAAGTGCTCGCCCAGCTGATCGCCAACGGCCAGGTCGCCACGCAGTACGTGGGCGAGAACGGCAAGCCCAGCATGGACCTTTCCGTCAATCCCAACGGCTCCGCACTCGCCATCGAGGGCATCACGAGCCCCGACGGCCGTGTCCTGGGCAAGATGGGCCATGCCGAGCGTCGCGGCGACAACCTGTACCGCAACGTGCCCGAGCATGTCCCCGGCGATAAGTTCATGCCGATCTTTGAGAGCGGCGTGGCCTACTTCGCTTAAACCTTTCCCATCGGGTACAATCCCTTCGGGTAACAACACCCGCCACCGGCACATCCGGTGGCGGGTTCTTTTTTGCTTCGCGCATGTAGGAAGGACATCATGGAAAGCCGCAAGCCGTATCTCGCCACCCTGCCCGGACTCATCCTGGGCTGCCTCGTCTGCTGTGCACTCTGGGGATCGGCCTTTCCCTGTATCAAGATCGGTTACGCACTCTTTGGTATCCCAGCGCACGATAGCGCCTCGCAGCTGCTCTTTGCGGGCTTGCGCTTCACGCTTGCCGGCGCCCTGGTTATCGTTGGGATGAGTGCGGCCCAACGCCGCCCCCTCATTCCGCAGGCTCGCGACATCAAGCCCATCTTTGTCTTGTCGCTCTTCCAGACTATCGGGCAGTACTTCTTTTTCTATCTGGGCCTCTCGCGCGCCAGCGCCATGTCGAGCTCCATCATCGAGGCCAGCGCCAACTTCCTCGCAATCCTCTTTGCCGCCCTGGCATTTCACACCGAGAAGCTCAATACGGCCAAGGTGCTTGGCTGTGCGCTGGGCTTTGCCGGCGTCGCGCTCGTCAACCTCTCGGGCGCAGATGGCACCTTTGGCTTCAGGCTCGATGGCGAGGGCTTTATCCTAGCCTCCACTGTCGCGGGTGCTCTTTCGACCTGCCTGATCGGCATCTTCTCGCGCAAGCACGACGGCGTCTTGCTTGCCGGGTGGCAGTTCTTGGTCGGCGGCCTAGTCCTCACCGCCATCGGCTTTTTGATGGGTGGCACGCTCTCCCCCACGACAATTGCCCCCGCCATCGCGCTCATCATCTACATGGCGCTTATCTCCGCGGTCGCCTACTCGCTGTGGTCGCGCCTGCTTGCCGTCAACCCCGTCAGCCGCGTCTCGGTCTTTGGGTTTATGAACCC
>CAUASQ010000177.1 GCA_958431945.1 uncultured Collinsella sp.
GACGCGGCTCGGGAACCACGAGCCTATCGGGGCTCGCGCCCTCGGCATCCATCAGGCTCACGTAGCGAATCGACGGATCCCCATACATCGCGTAGTAATAATTGCCCGTGCGCGCGCTAAAGCATCCGGTGTAGATAGTCTTCTCGAACTTGCCATCGCCCGTCCTGGACGCCCCCTCAATCATCACCACGCCCTCGAGCGAGCGGAACATGCGAACGACGTTTTCGGTCTCGCTCTCCTTTTGCGGGTAATTGGCATTGAGGTACGCCGCCTTTACAAAACGGCTCGGCGAATAGCAGTCACCCGGAATACCGCGCATGCCGGCGCCCGCGCCATAGGGCTTGAGCTCGGCGCCACGCCATGTCGCCGTCTGCGGAAAATCGCTTGTGGCGGTGATATAGGTGCGCAGGTTTTCCATGTGCCACGGGAAGGTCGGCTGGTTGGCAAGGGTGTCAACCGGATCGTCGTATACATGCAGGCCGTCAGCCATCATCTCGACCACGATGCTGCGCTGGCTGTCGCCGATAATCCAATGGAGCAGTGATACGCCCAGCCCCTCTCCGGCAGATTTGGCGACAATCACCGTGTCGCGCAGCGCGGCCTCGACCTCATCGACCGTCGAGAACGTCGCTGCCACCCACAGGGGAAACTCATAGGCCGCGATATTGGTCTTTCCATCAACCGGGCCCTCGGCATACTCGGCATAGCCGGGAAAGTTGAGCCCCGCCACAGCCAGACCCGCATCGTTACCGCAATCGAAAAACATGGGATAGTTCTTGTAATCGATGCACATACCGATCACCGCGTGTGCCGCTGTCGCGTCGTCGATAAACGAATACGGAATGTGGAACCCGCGCGGCATCACGCGAACCTGTTGGCCGTAGTCAAAGCTCCAGTCGAGATTGCGGCCCAGATACATGTGGCCAGAATTATCGGTAAATCGAATACTCGTACACATAGCGCCTCCTAGCTTTACGTTCTTGCTAATTTCATTGTCTCCAAACAAAAAGGCGCTAAACACAAAAGCCCGGACATGACAACAATGTCACGCCCGGACTATTCAAACAGGATAAACTCAACCAAGTTAACCCCGCAGGTCGTCTAAGGGGTCAAAGTGCCGCAGATTGCCACGAAAGAGGAGCGAAGCGTACTTAAGGTACGCGAGCGACGATTGAGCGGCAAGGTGCGGTGCTTTGGTCCCCTTAGACCAACTTTCCAAGACAGTGATCGATCATATGCTGGATCATCTGTGCCTCAAAGCCCGCGTAGTCGCGGCGGCACTCCTTCATCTTGCCGTCGACGATCCGGTCAAAGGCAACCTTGCACTTGATGTAGCGCGTGGACTTGGTGACCTCCTCGTGCGTCAGGCAGCTCTCCTCCATCTTGCTGGCACCCAGGCCAAACACCAGACGGGGGTTGTAGAGCACATGGGGCTCGCCGGCGTCGTCCAGATAGACGCAGACCTTCTTGGTGACGCCGATCTGGTTGGCGGCAAGGCAGCCGGCATCGTCGAGCGACTTGATGGTATCGATCAGGTCCTGTGCCACCGACTCGTCCTCGACGGTCGCGACCTCGCAACGCTGGGACAGAATAGCCTCGTCGTGGCAGAGCTCTTTAATCATACGTTCCTCCATAGGGGTCGTTGTAACTGCTTAAGTATACGGTACCCACACATTTTCATGCGAAAAATACCGTCCGTCTGCTACAAAGCGCCGAACATCAACATGCGAGGAACAACAGCGTCGTAAAGGGGCTATAGTGGGTGAGTTCGTGTCAATCGGCCTAAACTCGGGGCCGAACAAGGAAAGGGTATGCATGGACGAACTATTTCACGTCAGCGAGCGCAAGTCCACAATCGGGACCGAACTCCGCGCTGGACTGACAACATTCCTGGCGATGGCCTACATCATCGCCGTCAACCCCGCGGTGCTCTCGGGCGCCGGCATCGATGCGGGAGCGCTCGCCTGCGCCACCTGCCTGGGCGCCGGCATCATGACCATCTGCATGGGCATCTTCGCCAACCGCCCGCTCGCCTGCGCGTCGGGCTTAGGCGTCAACGCGATGATCGCCGGAATCACCACCACCGTCTGCGGCGGTGACTGGCATGTGGCCATGAGCGTCATCTTCCTTGAGGGCGTCGTCATCTTGCTGCTCGTGCTTTGTGGCCTGCGCGAGGCCATCATGGACGCCATCCCCGTGGTTCTGCGCCACGCTATCTCGGTGGGTCTGGGCCTGTTCATCGCCATGATTGGCCTGTGCGATGCCGGCATTATCACCGCTGGCGCCGGTACACTCGTCGGTCTGGGCGACATCACCTCCCCCACCTTCATCGTCGGCATCATCTCCATCCTGGTGACGGTCGCCCTCGCCTGCCGCAACGTCCCCGGCTCGCTGCTCATCGGCATCGTCGTCGCCGTCATCGCCGGTATCCCCCTAGGTGTGACCCAGGCTCCGACCGGTATCATCGCCCCGCTCGACTTCTCGAGCATTGGTGGCCCCATCGCCGACGCCGGCGGCGTGCCCGCCATCGTCAAGGTCCTTACCGACCCCGCGCTCCTCGTCATCTCGTTCTCGCTGCTCATGAGTGACTTCTTCGACACCATGGGCACCGCGATGGCCGTGGCCAAGCAGGGCGAGTTCCTCACCGACGACGGCAACGTCGAGAATATCAAGGAGATCTTGATCGTCGACTCCGCCGCCGCCGCTGTGGGCGGTTTCATGGGTGTCTCCTCCATCACCACCTTCGTCGAGTCCACCTCTGGCGCTGCCGACGGTGGCCGCACGGGTCTCACCTCCGTCACCACCGGCGTGCTGTTCATTCTCGCCGCGTTCTTCTCCCCCATCGTCACCATCGTTTCCAGCGCCGCCACCTGCGGTGCTCTGGTCTACGTCGGCTACCTCATGATGAGCGAGGCCTCCGAGATCGACTGGTCCGACGTGTCGCAGGGTTTCCCGGCGTTCATGATTGTCGCCGGCGTGCCCTTCACCTACTCCATCTCTGCCGGCATTGGCCTGGGCTTTATCGCCTACGTGGTCGTCGCGCTCTTTAAGGGCGAGGCCTCCAAGATCAAGCCGCTCATGTGGATCGCAGCCCTCGCCTTCCTCGTCTACTTCTT
>CAUASQ010000178.1 GCA_958431945.1 uncultured Collinsella sp.
AAGATAATACGATGCAACCTTGGGGGCTGTCAACGAAAACCTCTAGATACACGGTTCCGGGCGTATCTATATAGCCGTGACCTGCGGTTTTGTTGAGTTTGGATGTGAAGGACAGTGGTTTTGGATACAGAGGTGACATTTCCCAAGGTAACACTTTGGTGTAGTGGAGTACACCTTCAGGATCGAACTTCGATAACAGCCTATTTGCACCTATATATAGGTCGAGATCGGGCTTCCGTGGCAGATTCGAGCGTGGATTTTCTCCCGTTTGAAATCGAGCGTGGATAATCTCCCACTATTGGCGTGCCCCCAAGGCCAAAGTGGCAGATTATCCACGATCATTCACTAAGCGGGAGATTTTCCACGCTCGTACGTCCGATAATCCACGCTCAGGGGGGGGCAGCCGAGCTCGACACGGCTTTTGTCTCGATCTGTAACATATAGAGAACATTTTCTCCCCTATCTGTTACAGGTCGAGATATTACGCAGAGACCTCCGCTTACGTCTCATTCTGTAACAGTAAGAAAGGTTTTCAGCTTCTTCGTGTTACAGATCGAGATGTTATCGGCCGTCCCTTGGCAATGTCTCGATCTGTAACTATAAGGAGGGTTTTCAGCCCGCCCGTGTTATAGATCGAGACAAACCTGAAGCTTGGTGGGAGTCAAACCCGCTGACATGTCAACATAAATAGAAACGGGCCCTGTCCCACAAGGGAACAGAGCCCGAAACTCTCATGGAGCCAGTGACAGGAATCGAACCTGCAACCCACTGATTACAAATCAGTTGCGCTACCGTTGCGCCACACTGGCACACTTGGCGCTTTCGCGCGAAGCCTGTTAAGAATAAAGGAATTGCGGACGGGGTGCAACAGGCCCTTTGACCGACCACATCTCAAAACCCTTCGTCAGAACGAATAGTTTTATCCGTTCGCCAAAACAAAAAACTATTCGTTTTGGCGAGACCGACCTGCAACCCACTGATTACAAACCAGTTGGTTGGTCAATCGAGAAAGCAGCCCCATTGAAGGTCTACCTACCTCCCGCGCAGGGCCTTGAGCTTTGCCAGCGCCTCGGGGCTCAGGCGACCGCCCAGAGTCATCTTGATCTGCGGGGCTTCCTCGGCCTCGTGAACGTCGTTATCGATCTGTTTGATCTCGTCCACCAGCATACGGCTCGAGATGCGCGTGACGCCCTTGCCCATGACGACGGCCTGGATCGTGCCGTCACTCGACACCACGGAGCACGCGCGGCCTTCCTCGCGTGCCTCGATGCAGAGCTTCTGCACCACGGTATCGGCAGAGACGCCCGTCGGCGAAAACTCGATGCGCACGCCACGGGCCGGCAGGTTGGGGCGCTCGCTGGAGATATTGCCCGCGCCGTCAAACACGATTACGGCCTCGTAGCGGCCTTGGGCAAACGCGACAACGTCGTTGATGAGGGCGGTGCGCGCCATATCGTGAACGTCGCTGGAATACGGATCGTCGGAATGGTCGTAGACGAGCTTTTCGTAGCGCGGCGTGCAGTGGATCACGTTGTAGCCGTCGACCACCAGCAGCTCGGGCTTATTGGAGTGCACCGTCGAGACTGGATCGGCGATGGCCTGCGCAAACGCATTGCCGCCCACACCATAGGTCGCGGCCGAAACAATCGGCTTGGCCGAGCCCTCGCCAAAGCGCTTGGCCTTGGACTTGGCGCGGTTCTTCTTGGACATGCGCTACTCCTCCCCCATGAGCTCGCCGGCATTGCGGCGCAGCCACTCAAAGCACAGCGCGGTGGTCGCCTGGGCCACGTTGAGACTCTCGGTCATGCCGCGCTGGGGAAGCTTGGTCAAAAAGTCGCATTTCTCGAGCACCAGGCGCGAGATGCCGTCGCCCTCGGAGCCCATGACGAGCGCCACGCGGCCCTCGAAGGGAGCATCCCAGCAGCTGCCCTCGGCGTGCTCGGAAGCACCGCCCACCCAAAAGCCAGCGGCCTTGAGGTCATCGAGCGCACGGGCGATATTGGGAACCTGTGCGATAGGCAGGTGCATGACAGCACCGGCAGAAGTCTTGTAGCTGCCAACGGTCACACCGGCGGCGCGCTTGTTGGCAATGATGACACCGGCCGCGCCCACGACCTCGGCGGAGCGCACGATGGCGCCAAAGTTACCGTCGTCGGTCACGTGGTCGAGCACCACGACAAGCGCCGGACCGTCGCCCGCGCGGTCGAGAATATCGGCAACATCGGCATAGGGGAAGTTGCCCACCTCGAGCGCGATGCCCTGGTGAGCGCCATGGCTCGACAGCACATCGAGCTGTGCACGCGGCACGTACTTAATGCGGACACCCGCGGCGTTGAGGTCATCGACCAGGCGCGACAAGGCAGCATCGCGCTCCCCGCCCTCGGCAATGAGCGCGCACTTGATGGGAAAACCAGTGCGTAGCGCCTCGGCGGCAGCACGACGACCTTCGATAAACTCGCCCTTGGGGACCTGAACGTTGTCGCGGTTGCGATCTCGCTGCGGACGCGCAGCCTGGGCTTGGGAGCGCTCGCGCTGGCCCTTGGGAGTGGCAGCGCGGTCGTTGCGGCGAATCGGACGCGAGCCAGAAGCAGCCTGCTTGCCTCCACGCGGTGCACGCTTGCGATTGTCGGCCATATAACGGCCTCCTTAAATAAATAACGAACAAGAATCGACCGTCCGAGCCACGGCACCTTGCCTTTCAATCGTCGGGCATGACCACCAGGTCTATGCCCTTCTCTTTCAAGGCAATCTGCCGCACCTCGAACGGTCGACAAATACTAGAGACTCTTAATACGGGTGCCGGCGGCGGTATCTTCAATCGTCAGGCCCAGGTCCTTGAGCTGATCGCGGATGGCGTCGGCCAGATCCCAGTTCTTGGCGGCACGGGCCTCGGCGCGGGCCTCGAGAATCTTGGCAGCGGCCTCATCCACGTCGTCGCCCGTGTAGGCGACTAGACCGGCGGCAACGCCCAACAGACCCAGCGGCAGCTCGACCTTGGGCTCGGGAAGCTCAACACCAAACGTATCGAGCAGCTCGGCCAGCGTGTCGGCGGCGGCAAGCGCGGCGGCCTTGTCG
>CAUASQ010000179.1 GCA_958431945.1 uncultured Collinsella sp.
CCAACAAGCGCTGGAGCGACGCCTCCAAGGCCGCCAACAAGCTCGAGGGCGAGCCAGCCAGCGCCGCAATGACGCAGGCCCTCGTCGACGCCTTTACCGAGCTGCGCGTGGCGACCGTCCTGATGCACGGTATCGTCCCGGCCGGCTGCGAGCTCATCTGTGAGTACTTCGACGTCGACCCGGTCGCCTTCTTTAGCTGGGACAACATCTTTGCCTCCACGGACGAGTTCGTGGAGAGCCTGGGCGAGAAGCCCGGCGAGCACCGCGTGAAGCCGCTGCCCCCGCGCTTCGACTTCTTCAGCAAGCACGAGAGCCAGTACTAAAACACGCCAGCAGCGGCGTGCCCGGAAAGTAGTCAATTTGGGACGGGAAGGAAAGACGGATGTCCAAGCCGCGTCGTCGTAAGCAGAAAAAGCAGGTTAAGCCCGAGCTCAAGCTTAGGCAGTTTGCCTCCACCGAGCTTTCCGACCAGCTTGCCGCCCAACACTCCGCCGCCGACCTGCCGCGCTTTATGGTCGACACGGTCGCCGGCGCCTATGCGCCCGCCGATGCCAAGCTCATGATCGAGGGCTTCGGCGCCGCGGCCACACGCCCGGTCACGCTGCGCGCCAACACGCTCAAGGCAACCGCCGAGGACATCGCTGCGGCGCTCGATGCCGCTGGCATCGCCCACAACCCCGTCGCCTGGTACTCGGACGCCTTTATCCTGCCCGAGGCCCAGGTTTCCGATCTGTGGGATCTCGACATCTACCGCGACGGCAAGATCTATCTGCAGAGCCTGTCGTCCATGATGCCGCCGTTGGTCCTGGGCGCCCAGGCAGGCGAGGACATCCTGGACATGTGCGCAGCCCCTGGCGGCAAGACGACGCAGATCGCCGCCCTCACCCAGGGCCAGGCACACCTCACGGCCTGCGAGATGAGCATTCCCCGCGCCGAAAAGCTTGAGTCCAACCTCCACCGCCAAGGTGCCAAAAACGTGCCCGTCATGCGCATCGACGCACGCGAGCTCGACGAGTTCTTCCGCTTTGACCGCATCCTGCTCGACGCTCCCTGCACCGGCACGGGCACCGTCATCAGTGGCAACGAGAAAAGCCTGCGCGGCCTCACCGAGCAGTTGCTGAGCAAGTGCGCCCGCTCGCAGCGAGCACTTCTGGACCGCGCCATGGGTGCCCTCAAACCGGGCGGCACGCTCGTCTATTCGACCTGTTCGATCTTGCCGCAGGAAAACGAGGACGCCCTGCAAGAGGCCCTCGACAAGCATATGGACTGCGAGCTCATCCCCCTCGACGGCACGCCGAGCGAAAGCGAAGCGCGTCGCGCCCAGGATGCCGGCGAGGAGCCGCATATCGAGTGCGATGCCCTCACTGAGGCCATCGCTGCCGGCCATGTCTCGGCCGTCGCCAACGGTATGCCCGGTACGCTGACCATTCCGCCTAGCCGCGACTTTGAGGGCTTCTACATTGCCCTGATCCGAAAACGCAGCTAGCGCACGGATCCAAAACTCAACAAGCTATTTCTGTGCGCGTTTGCCCTGCTGGTCGCGATGCTGTTTAAGCATCGCGCGCTCCTTGCGCTCGGCCCTTTTGCCCTTGATGGCCGTGACCACAAAGTAGATGACCGCGGCGGCAACGATTGCGCCCACACACAGGCCAATCGAGCCCAACATTGCCGAAAATTCCATACCGCGTCACCTCTCTTTTAAACGGGACTTTCAAGATAGCACCTCCATCCCCGCCACCACAGCTCCTTCACGTTCGCCTGCCCTTCGGTCTAACGGATGGCGCGGCGGGGAAAAATCAACTCGTCAAACGATTTAGCATTCGCAATTCCGGCTGCATCGTGCCGGCCGTCGTCACACAGAATCGAGTCTCCATGGACACCCTCAACGACCTAAACGAGCGCGTCGACGCCTTTGTCGGCACCAGCTCCTTCGACACGCCTGCCGCGGCAAACGACCAAGCTCCCATCGATGTGCCCGCCGAGGTTCACGAGGACATCGTCGCCTCGGTCGATTTCTCCGAGGTCGAGCTCGCAGACGAGTTCACCGAGCCCCAGGTAGCCGTGACTCCCAACGGACTGCTCCCCATGGAGCCGCTGCCCATCGACGGGCGTTTGCGCAAGGCGGCCCTCCGCATGCCCGACGAGATCGAGGAGGCCAGCGGCTTTACGCTCTTCGGCCGTCGTATCAAATCGCTCATCTACACCACCGATGTCGCGGTTATCCGCAACTCCAACGCCGACGCCGTCTTTGCGGTCTACCCTTTCACGCCGCAGCCCGCCATTACGCAGGCACTGTTGACCGTCGCCGAGTGCCCGGTCTTTGTAGGCGTGGGCGGCGGAACTACGACCGGCAAGCGCTCCGTGCAGATGGCAGCCGTCTCCGAGATGCAGGGCGCGGCGGGCTGCGTGGTCAACTCCCCCGCCACTGCCGAGATGGTCGAGCACATCACCAACATCGCCGACATCCCCGTCATCGCCACGGTCGTACGTTGCGACGATGATGCGCATGCCAAAGTGCGCGCCGGAGCCAAGATTCTCAACATCGCCGCCGGCAAAAACACACCCCAGGTCCTGCGTGAACTGCGCGAGCACTATCCCAACCTGCCGCTCATCGCACCGGGCGGCAAGACGCCCGAGAGCATTCGCGAGACCATCGCCGCCGGCGCCAACGCCATCATCTGGACGCCGCCTTCGGCCCAGCAGCTACAGGCCGACATGATGCAGCGTTATCGCAAGATGAAGGAAGACGCCACACCTGTCATCTCGCGCGACGATGTGCCCATTATCGACCAGGTCGCCGCCGCCGAAGTCAGCCAGGTCGAGAACATGAATCCCGACGTGCCGATTCCCGACGAAGTCATCGAGCGCGTCGCTTCGATCCACGAGCGCGTCGAGGAGCATCGCGCCAATCGCGGCCTCAAGCCGTCACTGCACGGCTTTTTCTTCCGCGGAAAGAAACGCTAGCCGCAACAGCAAGGCCCGCCCCACAAATGAACTGCACCCCAAAACTTGGACGGCTTAAATAAGAACTACGCCGCAAGGGGCT
>CAUASQ010000180.1 GCA_958431945.1 uncultured Collinsella sp.
GAGACCAACCGCGCCCTGACGGCTGCCGGAGTGAGCGTCCTCAACTGCAAGGACCGTCGCGATGCAATCATTATCTTTTGCATCGACCGTGGCTGTAGCCTCCAAAAGGTCAATGAAGAGCTGTATCGCTTTGGCGAGGAAACGGTGAGTTAGTGGCCGATGGCTGAGCCGGCGGTGTCACCAAACAACCATGCAAACGAACGGGGCGCGGACAACATGGGGTGTCCGCGCCCTGCGTTATGATGGAAGCTATGGATACTCAGAGCCCAACATATTCCGATGATGAGCTGACTGCTTCGCTCGTCGAGCATTTGGCGTCGCTCGACCGCGATGACAGCTATCGTGTGGAGCGCGTGCTCAAGCTCTCGGATGTCGAGACGACCGAACTCGTCTATTTTGAGGGCTCTGGTGGCGGGTCTCTCGGCCCCTTTGTCCGCAAGCGCATCGATGCTTCGGTGCAGATTGGCGGAGCTTATGAGCGCCTGTTTGCGGCCCAGCGCGCCGGTCGTCGTTTTGAGCACTTGCCACGAATCGTCGATTGCCGCCGTGTGGGCGACGAGCTCGACGTGGTGATGGAGTATGTCGAAGGCGAGACACTCGAGGCGTTGGTGGGACGCTTGGGGGCGACGCCCGATTATGCCCGCGGGCTGTATCCCGTTCTGTGTGAAGCGGTGGGCGAGCTGCATGCTGGTTTTGCAGCTGCGGGGGAGCCGGGGGTACCGGTAATCCACCGCGACCTTAAACCCTCGAACATCATCGTATCGGGCGTGAGGTATGCGGCCGATGCTGGCATGACCTTCTCGTCGCTGGTGATTATCGACCTGGGAATCGCGCGCGTTTGGCGCGATGGCGCCGACGCCGACACCGTCAAGTTTGGCACGCGTTCCTATGCGCCGCCCGAGCGGTTTGGGTTTGGACAGACGAGCGTCCGCAGCGATATTTACGCGCTTGGCGCACTGCTGTTCTTTTGCCTGACGGGAACTGACCCCAAACCGGGGCGGGACATACGTGAGCAATGCGAGACGCACGGTATGCCAACTCCGCTTGCCGATGCGGTTTGCATGGCGATGGCGCTCGATCCGGCTAAGCGCTTTGCGAGTGCAAAGGCACTGGGGCATGCTGCGCGCGCGGCGTATGAGCTATGTCTCCCTGCACCGTCGCCCGCGACCTTTTCTGCTGCCAGTGTGCCCCGGGTCGCGGCGTCACAGGTGCAGCGGGCGCAGCAGCCGGTTGCCCTCACGCTTCCGTCTTCTGCAAACCGGCGCTCGATCGTCTCTCCTGTGATGTCCAAATGTGCGCGTCTGCTCTCGCGTATCCCCGAGCCCGTGGGACGCATATGGAATGGATGCGTCTATGCGACAACATTGTTGCTGCTGATGGGCAGCCATTTTGCGGTATTTACGCCGACGGGCGAAAACAGAAACTATCCAACGTGGTTTTTGGCACTTGAGTATTTCTTTATGGTCGATGGCCTGGTGCTGCTCATTACATTCGGAATGCTCGACCGGCGTAGGCTTCGACGTCGTTTTCCCGTGCTCGATCGGTATCGGGGAGGCGCCTTTGTCGAACTATGGTTCAAGGCGCTCGGGTTTATGTTTGCCGTCATGTGTGTCGTTGTTGTTATCGGCAACGCGACGGGCGTCGTCTCCTAGATATACGAAAAAGGGCCCCGTTTGGGGCCCTTTGCAGTTGAGGCTTGCGAGCCTAAATGCGGTTCATCTGGGAAGCGACCTTGTTGTACCAGTCCTGCCACGTGGGCGGGCAGTACTTCTTGGCGGCTGCCGGGGTAAGCGTGGAGCCATAGTTGGCGCCCAGGTAAGCAACGTGGGCGGAGACAGCCTCGCTCCAGCTGCCAAAGCTACGCCAACCACCGCCGCGGGCACTCCAGCCCCAGGCGTTATAGGAGCCGGCGCAATAGAGGCCCTTGCTGCTCTCGATGCAGGCGATGGCGGGGGACCAACGGGGATCGACGCCGGTATTCCAGGCGGCGACGGCAAAGTTATAGCCCTGGCCTGCCATGGGGGAACCGGCGAGGTAGTTGTCGATGCGGCTCGTCCACTCGTTAATGAACGAGTCGTAATCGGAATTGCCGCTGTTGGAGTTGTTCACCGTGGTGTCGATGGTGGTGTTGGAGTTGGTGGCCTGACTGTTGGAGTTATTGCCACTCACGCCGGTACCCGAGATCTTCTCGGCGGCAGCGGCTTTGTCGGCCTCGAGCTTAGCCAGTTCGGCGGCATTTTCCTGCTCAGCCTTTGCCTGCGCCTCGCTGCGGAGCTGCTGTGCCTGGGCCAGCGCGTCCTCGGCATTCTTTTGCTCGCCCTCGAGCTGAGATTTGGCCTGATCGAGCTCGGTTTTGTTTTGCTCGAGCTCGGTTTGCATCTTGTTAAGCTCTTCGATCTCGTCGACGCTCGAGCTCGTAATCTGGTTGGTGTATTTGCAGGTGGTGATAAAGTCACCCAAGCTCTGCGTGTTCACCAGGAAGCTCACGATGGGGCTGGTGCCCTTCTGGTACTTATACAGATCGCGCATGGCGGAGCTTGCCTTGGCCTGCTGCTCGGGTAGCTCGGCCTCAATCTTATCGATGTTCGCCTCATTGGAGTCGATCTGCTTCTGCAGATCCTCGAGCTTGGTACGGGCGTCGTTGTAGGCGCTCGTAGCGTCCTCGATTTTTTTCTGGGCGGCGGAAAGCTGATCCTGCGTTGCCTGCGAGGCGGCATAGGCCGCGACGGGGGAGAGCATCGGCGTGGCCGTCAGCGCGACGGCGAGCGCGGCGCTCGTGATGATACGAGCCGGCTTCGACGCGATGAGCGCTGCGGTGCGATGGTTCGAATGCTGCATCCAGTCCCTCTGCAATCAATCGTAGGTTATTGGTCGAGCTGTATTCTACTACTGCTTTCGACCTCAACTTGAACCTTAAAGGTTCTAAAGGGTCAAGTTGAACTTGAGGCTTTGGCCTTGACCTGCGGGAATGGTGAATTGTTGAGAAACCATAGAGTTCAACTTTAACGTTACGGCACCCTGTTGCAACGGGATTCTTG
>CAUASQ010000181.1 GCA_958431945.1 uncultured Collinsella sp.
TCGAGATACAGGTTCTCGGCATAGCCCTCGCGGTGAGCCTCCATCGTGGGCTTGAGGGACATGGCGTAGTTCAGGCCGGCCTTGATGTTGCCGGTGCCGTGCGGTGCGGCGCGGTCGTACTCGGAAACGCGCAGCTTGACGGGCTTGAGGCCACCCTTAAAGTACGGACCGACCGGGGTCACGAGAATGCGGAACGTGTACTCAGGAGCGGGAGCCACGCCGATCACGTCACCGGAGCCGATCATAAACGGACGCACGTACAGGGTCGCGCCGGAACCGAAGGGCGGAACCCAGGCGGCGTTGGCAGAAACGACCTGCTTGACGGCCTCAACGAACTTGTCCTTGGGGAACGGGGGCATCTCGAGGCGCTGGGCAGAGTTATACATACGCTCAGCGTTCATGTCGGGACGGAAGCAGACGATGCTGCCGTCCTCGGCGGTGTAGGCCTTCAGACCCTCAAAGACCTCCTGGCAGTAATGGAAGATGCCGCCGCACTCGGAGACATGCAGGGTGTGGTCGGTGGTCAGGCCGCCCTCGTCCCACTCGCCATCCTTCCAATGAGCCTCGTAGCTGTAATCGGTCTTCATGTAGCCAAAGCCGAGGCTACCCCAATCGATATCCTTCTTCTCGACAGTCATATGTCGCTCCTTACATACACAGTTGCATACTCGCGAACCCGCACGCAAGGACCGAGGCCGACCGCGTCGCAACGTCGCACGCCCGGAGCGTAGAGCCGGACGGGACACGCGAGCAGCATCAAAGCCGATGGCACGTCGATTCGCATGCACGAGATTGTACTCCCCGCACGCGTCTGATAAAACGTTTTTCTTTAACTAACTAAAGTATTTTCATTTGACCGAAGCTAAAGAGGCCCGCCACCGTAAGCAGTGACGGGCCTCAACTGTACGGTCTGCGCGCTGGCTCGAGCTAGGCGTTCTATTTGCCCAGCTTGGCCTTAACCAGACCGACCACGGTCGGGATGATCGACACGGCAACGATGCCGATAATCAGCAGCTCAAAGTGCTCCTGCACAAAGGGAATGCCGCCAAAGAAGTAGCCCAGCAGCGTAAAGACCGTCGACCAGGTAATGCCGCCCAGCACGTTAAAGACGACAAAGTTGCGCCAGTGCATGCCGCCCATGCCAGCAATAAAGGGCACAAAGGTGCGGATAAACGGGAAAAAGCGGCCCAGGAAGATGGCCAGGTGACCCCACTTGTCCAAGAAGTCCTCGGACTTTTTGATGCGCTCGGGCGTCATGGCCTTGACCTTGCCCGAAGCGATGATCTTGCGGCCAAAGAAGTGACCGATCATAAAGTTGCACTGATCGCCCAAAATGGCAGCGGCCCATGCGGTGGCCAGAAGCGCCACGATGTTAAAGCCGCCGTTGTGGGCAAAGAAACCCGAGGCGAACAGCAGCGAATCACCGGGAAGGAACGGGAAGAACACCACGCCCGTCTCGATAAAGATGATCAGGAACACGCAGCCGTAGGCCATAAGCGGACCGGCGGCGATCCAGCTGGCGATCGCGGTGCGCGGATCCTTAAGCAGCTCGGCGATAAAATTGATGAAACCCATGAAGTAAAACCTCTCAGTTGTGGGCGCGGATACGTCCAAGTTGACCAGTATACGGTTGCGGTGCCCCCTCGTGCGCAACCCCACAAAAGCATGACTCCATTACCAGCAAGTTTGCATAACTGACACCTGTAGTGCAAAGCCGACAAGATTGTCCTTCCTAATCCCTAGCGAATCGCTATACTTTATTGAGTCGCATTGCCATGGCGCTAAGGGAGGGCGGCCGGTGAGCTTTATCAATACCATTCGCGAGGACATCAAGACCGTCCAGGCGCAGGACCCCGCCGCGCAAAACGGTCTGGTCATCTTCCTTTCCTATCCTGGCCTGCACGCCAAGTGGAACCACGTGCCCGAGCACTGGCTCTGGGAGCACGGTCATCGCTCGCTCGCCCGCGTGCTCTCGCAGATCACCCGTCATATCACCGGCGTCGAAATTCATCCCGCCGCACAGATCGGCAAGCACTTCTTTATCGACCACGCCATGGGCGTCGTCATCGGCGAGACCACCATTGTGGGCGACAACTGCGTGCTCTACCAGGGCGTCACGCTCGGCGGCACCGGCAACGAGACCGGCAAGCGCCACCCCACCCTGGGCAACAACGTCACCGTGGGCACGGGCGCCAAGGTGCTCGGCAACATCCGCATCGGCAACAACGTCAAAATCGGCGGCAACTCGGTTGTCGTCAAGGACGTGCCCGACAACTGCACCGTCGTGGGCGTGCCGGGACGCATCATCAAGCGCAACGGCTGCCGCGTGTTCGAGGAGAGTTTCGACGCCAAGCAGCATCGCGAGTACATGCCCGATGACGCCGCCGAGCAGAGTGCCCTCAACCGCCAAGGCATCACCGAGAATGCCCGCCGCGTCAAAGAACTCGAGCGAGAGGTGGCCGAGCTCAAGGCCCTCGTCGCCAAGCTCGTGGACGAACGCTAGGAACGCAAGCAGCACAAAACGACATCGGCATCAACGCAAGAAGGCGCGCCAGGGAATCAATCCCCGGCGCGCCATTCCTTTTGATGTGACATGCGGGACTGTCCCTTTGTCACATTATGCGAACTGACTCAGATAGAGGTCGGCATAAGCGCCCTCGGCAGCCAGCAGCTCCTTATGCGTGCCCTGCTCGATAATGTTGCCATGATCCATGACCAAGATCAGGTCGGCGTCCACGATCGTCGACAGGCGATGCGCGATCACAAAGCTGGTGCGCCCGCGCATGAGCGCGTCCATGGCGCGGCCGATGGCAAGCTCGGTGCGCGTGTCCACGCTTGAGGTCGCCTCGTCCAGGATGAGAATCGCCGGGTTATTGAGCAGCACGCGCGCGATGGTCAGCAGCTGACGCTGGCCCTGGCTGATGCTTTCGGCATCGTTGGCCACGCGCGTGTCGTAGCCCTGCGGCATGGTGCGCACAAAGAAGTCGACCTGAGCGGCACGTGCGGCCGCGACAATCTCCTCGCGCGTCGCCTCGGG
>CAUASQ010000182.1 GCA_958431945.1 uncultured Collinsella sp.
AAGACGAAAGCCACATTAAGTGGCTTTCTTTGCGTGCGGAATCTACGAAAAGTTAACCCGTGCCGCCCGGCCAGGCCCTAGGTTTACCTACCTGCCGCCAAGATGGCGTCTTGAGTGTCTAGATACTTAGCTGAAATGATTTGAGCAGAGGGGAGCCCCTTGTTGGAAGGGGCTCCCCTCTGTTTGGGTTACTGTGGGACAAATTAATCAGTAGTGTTTGTCCCAAATCTTAAGAGTGTGGGGGCTTGCGTCTTGGGCGAGCTTGCCTTACGGAGTGCTTTCCTATTTCGCGTCGGCCCAAGTTATGCCGGTGCTGGCTTCGGCGATCAACGGTACGCGGAGGTCTACTACGTGCTCCATGACGTCGCGGACCATGGCTGTCAGGCGCTCGACTTCGTCGACGGGGCACTCAAAGTCCAGTTCGTCGTGCACCTGTAAGATCATGTGGGCGGCAAAGCCCTCTTCTTCCAGGCGGCGGCTTACGCGGGCCATCGCGATCTTGATGATATCGGCGGCGGTGCCCTGCATGGGATGGTTCATGGCCGTGCGCTCGCCAAAGCCGCGGAGCTGTGGGTTTTTGGCCTTGAGCTCTGGAATATGGCGGCGGCGGCCGTACATGGTCTCGGCATAGCCCGTCTGCTTGGCACGTGCTACCACGTTGTCGAGGAACGTGCGCACGCCCGGGTATGCCTCGTAGTAGCGGTCAATCATGTCGCGAGCCTCGGCCATCGAGATATGCAGCGACTGCGACAGGCCGTAAGCCTGCTGACCATACACGATGCCAAAGTTCACGGCCTTGGCGCGGCTGCGCAGGTCGGGCGTCACCTCGGACACCGGCACGCCAAATACGCGCGCGGCCGTCTCGGCGTGGAAGTCCTCGCCCTCGTTAAAGGCGCGCACCAGATGCTCGTCACCCGAGAGATGCGCGAGTAGACGTAGCTCGATCTGCGAGTAGTCCACCGCCAAAAAGACGCTGCCCTCGCCTGCCGAAAACGCCGTCTTGACGGTACGACCCAGCTCAGAGCGCGTCGGAATGTTCTGCAGGTTCGGGTCGCTCGAGGACAGACGTCCCGTTGCGGTAATGGTTTGGTTGTACGTGGTGTGCACGCGGCCGTCACCGCGGCGCAGCGGGCCCAACGTGTCCAGATAGGTTGACTTAATCTTGGACTTCTCGCGCCAGTCCAAGATCAGACGAACAATCTCGTGGTCACGGGCAAGCTCACTCAGCACCTTGGCATTGGTCGAATAGTAGCCGCGCTTGGTCTTTTTGAGGCCCTTGGTCGGAAGGCCCATCACATCAAAGAGCACATGCGAAAGTTGCATGGGACTGCCAATATTAAAGGTCTCGTCACCGGCAAGGTCGCGAATGCTTCGCTCGACCTCGGTGATCTGAGTCGCCAGGCCCTCGGACAGACTATGCAGACGGTCGGGGTCTACGAGCATGCCCGCGCGCTCCATCTTGGCAAGCACCGGCACAAGCGGCATCTCGATGCCATCGAACACGTTGGCGGCGTTCTCGCGGGTCATGCGATCACGCAGCGGCGCCACGAGCGCCAGCGTCAGGGCCGCAGTACGGGCAGCAGGTGCAGGAGCGTCCTCACAAGCACCCTCTGCGCCGCGCGCCGCAGGCAGTGCCATCTGCAGATACGTATCGGCAAGATATGCCTCATCGAACTCGGAACGGTCGGAATCCAACAGGTAGGCAGCAACCACGGTATCGAAGATGCGCGTGGAATCGACTGCCAGTGGGTCCATGAGCTCGGGCTCAGAGGAATCGATAGGCGAAAGCTCATGCAACAGCGCTTTCATATCCGGGCTCGCCACGCGGCCCTCCATAAACAGACGCGCGAGCACGCCGGCGATCAGGCCGTGGGCAACGTTAAAGCCATCGACCACGGCAGACGCACCGCCGTCGCCCTCCTCAAGGGCAAACAGCCCCTTGGACGTCGCCAGCCACAGCGTGCGCGTCAGACCAAAAAGCGCGCCCTCCTCCTTGTCATCGTCCACCACGGCGGCAATCCACTCGCCCGCATCAATCGCGCGAACGACCTCGGCGGCAGTGGCAGCAAGCGCCTCGGCATCGCCGGCAGCGGCACGCGAGACGGCGGGCATCTCAAACGTGCTGGAAGCAACAGCCCCGCCCTCGCCGCCGATCAGCGCCAAGAAACGGTTCTGTATGGCGGTGATACCAAGCGTGCCCAGCGCCGCGGAAACCTCATCGGCGGAAAACGCCGGGAAGGACGTCGCCTCAAAATCGAGCTCAACGGGTGCATCGGTGCGGATGGTCGCCACCTTACGGCTCAGCAGCGCGTCGTCGATGTGTGCGCGCAGGTTTTCTCCCATCTTGCCCTTGACCTCGTCAGCATGCGCGATGACCTCGTCAAGGCTGCCGTACTGCGCGATGAGCGCACTCGCCTTTTTGGGGCCGATGCCCGGTACGCCGGGAATGTTGTCCGACGTATCGCCCTTCAGACCGTAAAAATCGGGCACGAGCGCCGGCGTGATGCCGTGATACAGGTCGTCCACGCTCTCGGGCGTCATGATCGCCACGTCGGACAGGCCCTTGCGAGTCGAGACCACGTTGACGTGCTCGGTCACGAGCTGATACATGTCGCGGTCGCCGGTCACCAGCAGCATGTCGCAGCCGGCCTCCTCGCCCAGGCGCGCCATGGTTCCCAGGATATCGTCGCCTTCCCAGCCCTCGGACTGCAAAATGGGCACGTTGAGCGCGGCGAGCAGCTCCTTGATCATGGGGAACTGCGCGTGCAGGTCGGGGTCCATGGGCGGGCGCTGCGCCTTGTACTGCGGCAGCATCTCCATACGCACGCGCGGCTTGCCCTTGTCAAACGCCACGACAACGCCGTCGGGATTAAAGGCATCGATCATCTTGAGGAACATGTTCAGAAAACCAAAGATCGCGTTGGTGGGGCGACCGTCCGGCGCGTTCATGGTCGGCGGCACGGCGTGGAAGGCGCGATGCATGAGCGAGTTGCCGTCGATGACGGCAA
>CAUASQ010000183.1 GCA_958431945.1 uncultured Collinsella sp.
ATGTCGTGTAGGAAATACGTAGACAAAAAGGAGGTTATGTGATGGTAAGTATTGTTCTTGCTAGCCACGGGGACTTGGCAGCTGGAATCAAGCAGACGGGCTCGATGGTCTTTGGCGATCAGCCGTCTGTAGCCGTGGTCTCGCTCGAGCCGAGCATGGGCCCCGACGACTTCCGTGCCAAGGTCGAGGAAGCAGTCGCTTCCTTCGAGGACCAGGAGCAGGTGCTCTTCCTCGTTGATCTGTGGGGCGGCACGCCGTTCAACCAGATCAGCGGGCTCATCGAGGGCCACGATTCCTGGGCTATCGTCACCGGTGTCAACCTGCCTATGCTCATCGAGGCATATTCGCAGCGCTTTG
Source organism: uncultured Collinsella sp. (assembly GCA_958431945.1). GTDB lineage: Bacteria > Actinomycetota > Coriobacteriia > Coriobacteriales > Coriobacteriaceae > Collinsella. The sequence goes on from CAUASQ010000183.1 coordinate 358, forward strand.
ACGCAAAGAACACTGCACATGCGATCGCAAAACATCTCGTGACTGAGGCTAAGGCTGGCGTGCGCGTCAAGCCCGAGTCTCTGGAGCCCGAGGAGAAGAAGCCGGCTGCGGCCGCCGCTGCTCCTGCAGGCGCCATCCCTCCGGGAACGGTCATCGGCGATGGGCACATCAAGATCGCCCACGTCCGTATCGACACCCGTCTGCTTCATGGCCAGGTGGCCACTACGTGGACCAAGCAGATCAACCCCAACCGCATCATCGTGGTTTCCGACGGCGTTGCTCACGACGAGCTCCGCAAGACCATGATCGAGCAGGCTGCCCCTCCGGGAGTCCATGCCAACGTCGTGCCCATCAAGAAGATGGCCGAGGTCGTCAAGGACACGCGCTTTGGTGACACCAAGGCCATGCTGCTCTTCGAGAACCCGCAGGATCTGCTCAAGGCCATCGAGGCCGGCGTCGACATCAAGGAAGTCAACATCGGTTCCATGGCTCACTCCAAGGGCAAGGTCGTCGTCACCAACGCCGTCGCTATGGGCGATGACGACGTCAAGACTCTCGAGGCCCTCAAGGCCAAGGGCGTCAAGTTCGAGGTCCGCAAGGTTCCTTCGGATTCCTCCGAGGATCTCGACGCCATGTTGAAGAAAGCTAAGGCCGAACTGGCCGCTCAAGCATAGTAAAGGAGGGTCCGATACATGTCTGCAATCACTATTCTGCTTGTTGCGATTGTCGCGTTGCTTGCCGGTATGGAAGGCATTCTGGATGAGTTCCAGTTCCATCAGCCGCTCGTGGCATGCACGCTTATCGGTCTCGTAACCGGTCACCTTCAGGAGGGCATCCTCCTGGGCGGTTCGCTCCAGATGATGGCCCTTGGCTGGGCTAACGTCGGCGCCGCTGTCGCGCCTGACGCCGCTCTGGCCTCGGTCGCTTCTTCGATCATCATGGTGCTCGCCCTCAACGGTGGCGCCACCGATTCGGCCAAGGCCGTTACCACCGCTATCGCCGTCGCCGTCCCGCTGTCGGTCGCTGGTCTGTTCCTGACCATGATCTGCCGTACCATTGCTACCGCTATCGCTCACGCCATGGACGGTTGCGCCGAGAAGGGCGACTTCTCCGGCATCGAGCGCTGGCAGTATGCTGCCATCCTCATGCAGGGCCTTCGTATCGCCATCCCGGCAGTGCTTCTGTGCGTCATCCCGGCCGAGGCCGTTACCAACGCGCTTAACGCTATGCCCGACTGGCTGTCCGGCGGCATGGCTGTCGGCGGCGGCATGGTCGCTTCCGTCGGTTACGCCATGGTCATCAACATGATGGCCACCAAGGAGACCTGGCCGTTCTTCATCCTCGGCTTTGTCCTTGCTGCCATCCCTCAGCTCACGCTGATCGCCCTTGGCCTCATCGGCATCTCCCTTGCCCTCATCTACCTTGGCCTTAAGGATCTGGCCAAGCAGGGTGGCGGCATGGGCGGTGGCTCCGGTGACCCGCTCGGCGACATTCTGAACGATTACGAGTAGGAGGGGAGTGATACATATGGCAGAGAACAAGATTCAGCTCACCAAGGCTGACCGCAAGAAGGTTTGCTTCCGTCATCAGTTCCTTCAGGGCTCGTGGAACTACGAGCGTATGCAGAACGGCGGCTGGTGCTTCGCAATGATCCCTGCGATCAAGAAGCTCTACACCAGCAAGGATGACCAGATTGCCGCTCTTAAGCGCCACCTGGAGTTCTATAACACCCACCCCTATGTTTCCGCCCCCGTCATTGGCGTTACCCTCGCCCTCGAGGAGGAGCGCGCCAACGGTGCTCCGATCGACGACGTCGCCATCCAGGGCGTCAAGGTCGGTATGATGGGCCCGCTCGCCGGCGTCGGCGACCCCGCCTTCTGGTTCACCCTTCGCCCGATTCTGGGCGCTCTGGGCGCTTCCATGGCCCTGTCCGGCAGCATCGCCGGTCCGCTGCTGTTCTTCTTCGCGTGGAACATCATCCGTTACGCTTTCCTGTGGTACACGCAGGAGTTTGGCTACAAGGTCGGCTCCTCCATCGCCAAGGACCTCTCCGGCGGTCTGATGGGCAAGGTCACCGAGGGCGCTTCCATCCTGGGTATGTTCATCATCGGCGCCCTGGTCGAGCGCTGGGTGTCCATTTCCTTCACCCCGATCGTCTCCACGGTCAAGCAGTCTGCTGGCGCCTTTATCGACTGGGCTAGCCTGCCCTCCGGTTCCGAGGGTATCAAGGAAGCGCTGACGATGTACAACTCCGTCGGTGCTACCGCCCTTGATCAGATGAAGGTCACCACGCTTCAGGCCAACCTCGATCAGCTCATCCCCGGCCTTGCCGCCGTGTGCCTGACCCTGCTGGTCTGCAAGCTCCTCAAGAAGAAGGTCAGCCCGATCGTCATCATCCTGGCTCTCTTCGCCGTCGGCATCATCGGTCGCTTCTGCGGCTTCATGTAAGCACGCTTCGGCTTAAGACCGAGAATTGCTAGGCAAGGGCTTTTGAGCCATTGAAACGGACCGCACCCGGTGGGTACACTGGATGCGGTCCGATTGTTTTATTTGGAGGGCGAGGCGCGCATGGCGCAATCTCAGAACAGCACGGTCGATCTGGCAACGCCGGCAACCTGCCTGATGGGGCTTACCAGCCACGG
>CAUASQ010000184.1 GCA_958431945.1 uncultured Collinsella sp.
AAGCCGCAGGCAACCCAGGACCTGTGGTACACGCAGATCTTCCGTATCTTTGAGCGCCGGGCCCTGCGCGACCTTCCCTGCGAGGAATAGGTTTCGCCATGTCTCAGCACACCAAACACGGCTGCGACCATATCTTCTTTATCGGCTTTTTGGGCGCGGGCAAATCGACGCTCGCGCGTAACGTCGGCACTATGTTCAAGCGGCGTTTTATCGATACCGACCGCCTTGTCGTGCGCCGTTGCGGCAAGTCGGTAACCGAGATTTTTGAGACCGAGGGTGAGGATCGTTTTCGCGAGCTCGAGACCTCGGCGCTCCGTTCGCTCCAAAGCGAGCGCAGCCTGTTGGTTTCGTGCGGGGGCGGTATCGTCGAGACGCCGGTGAATATTGAGCTGATGCACGAAATGGGTACGTGCGTGTACCTCGAAGGCGACTTTGAGGACTCGTTGCGCCAGATTCGCCGCTCCGATACCCGGCCCGATTTCCGCTCGCCCGAGCACGCTGCGCGCCTGTTTGAGCATCGCCGTCCGCTGTATCGCCAGGCCGCCGATATTACCCTTGATATTCGCAACAAGTCCTTCGAGGACGTTTCCTACCTTTGTGCCGAGATGCTTTTGGAGCGTGGACTGCTATGATTCGCCGTCAACTTATCAATTTCCAAAACCGCAGTGTCGATGTCCGCGTTGGATTGGGCGCGTTCGAGGAGCTGTCGCGCATGTTTGCCTCGGCCGTGGGCAAGCCTAAGCGCGCGATGGTGGTTTGGAACGACGCTACATCCGAGCGTTTTGGCGAGGTCGTCGAGCATGCGCTGGTCGACGCCGGTTTTGCCGTGTCGCTGCTCGTCCTCGAGGTTTCTCCTGCCGGTGCTACGCTGGACGATGCCGATACCGTCTTTGGCGCCCTGTCGGCTAACGGCATTACCTGCGACGATCTCGTTGTCGCTGTCGGTGACACGGCGACCTGCTCGGTCGTTTGTTGGTGTGCCAATCAGTGGTGCGGTCGCACCGAGTGCGCCTTGCTGCCGACGACGTTCGACGCCATGCTCACGGTTGCGACGACCATGAAGCCGCTTGTCGCCTCGTCGACGAATGCGCTTCCCGCTATCGCGTTCCGTCCCGAGCCGGGCTTGGTCGTGTGCGACCTCGACCTTGTTCGCGAGGCGGACCCCGAGGACCTCAAGCTCGGCTATGCGGTACTTGTTGGCACCATGCTTTCGAGCAGCAAGTCCCGCTGGAATCAGTTTACTGAGACCGTCCCCGAGATTCTCGCGGGCGAGGAGGTCGCGCTCGTCAATGCCGTTCAGTGGTCTCAGACTGCCCGTAAGGACGTACTGATGGCCACGAACCCGAGCGCCCGCCATGCGCTCGATTTTGGCAAGACAGGGGAGCGTACTCTGCGCGTCTGCCTGGGCAAAGCCGCGGCGCAGGTTCCTGCCTACCAGCTGCTGTCCGAGGGCATGCGCTTTGAGGCGCGCCTAGCACATGATGCCTGCGACTTCGATATCGACTATGTGTTTGATGTCGATGACTGCCTGGAGGACTTTGGCATCGAGGAGCTCGCCTTCGATCTGGAGCCTGCCGCATATGTCGAGGAGTTCCGCAGGCAGCAGTTTGTCCGCTCGAACCGTAGCATGTTGCCGCTGCCCGCGGCGCTCGGCGCCATTCGTCTAACGAGCGTTGAGGACGAGGTTCTCGACCGCCATGCTCACGCATACTTGGCTTCTCGCAAAGAACTTCTCTAGGACTTATTGACATACATCGTCTTTCGTATCATGTTGAGGGGCGGGTTTCCAATCGGTTGCGAATCGCGCGCGATTCCATCTTTCGATCGAGGCCCGTCCCGCTTTTATGAGGACAATAAGAAAGGAATCTGCATGTCTGAGTTTGCTGCCGGTCCTGCCGGTCGTATCGAGCGTGTCCGTGCCCTGATGGCTGAGCGCGGCTACGACGCTATCGTCGTGCGCGACGAGGCCAACCTTCGTTGGCTCACGGGCGTGAAGGGCGTCTTCGACTACACCTTCGAGTTCCCGCACGCTGCATTTATTACGGCCGACCAGTGCCTGTTCCATACCGACTCACGCTATCTCAACAGCTTTGAGGAGAACACGTCCGCCGGCAGCCCCTGGGTCTACGACATGGACGAGGGCACCATCCCCGGTTGGGTCGCCGGCAAGATCGCGGCTAACAAGTGCCGTGTCTGCGCTGTCGAGGACGACATGCAGATCAACTTCTACCAGGGTATCCAGCGTGGCCTTGAGGATCGTTCCGTCGCCTGCATGCTGCCGCTGATGCATGACGACATTCGCAAGATGCGCGCCATCAAGGACGCCGAGGAGATCGAGCTCATGCGCCATGCGCAGTCGATTACCGACGCCGCCTTCCAGCACATGCTCGGTTATATTAAGCCCGGTATGACCGAGAAGCAGGTTCGCAACGAGCTCGAGAACTTTATGTTCGCCAACGGCGCCGACAGCCTGGCCTTCGGCTCCATCGTGGCGAGCGGCCCCAACACCGCCAACCCGCATGCCGTCCCGAGCGACCGCGTGATCGAGAAGGGCGACTTCGTTCTCATGGATTATGGCGCGGGCTACTGCGACTATCGCTCCGATATGACGCGTACCGTCGTGATGGGCGAGCCCACGTCCGAACAGCTCGACTTGTACGCGCTCGTGCGCCGTGCGCACGAGGAGTGCGTCGCCGCCATCCATCCGGGCGTCGAGGGCAACGACATTTTCAAGCTTTCCAAGAAGATCATTGGCGATGCCGGCTATGGCGATTACTACAACCATGGTCTGGGCCACGGCGTGGGCATTGACATCCACGAGCTGCCCAACTTCAACCGCAGCAAGAATATCATCGAGGTCGGCTCGGTTATCACCATGGAGCCCGGCGTCTACCTGCCCGGCGTGGGCGGCGTGCGCCTGGAGGACTACGGCGTGGTCACCGAGAACGGCTACGAGCCCTTCACCAAGACGCCGCA
>CAUASQ010000185.1 GCA_958431945.1 uncultured Collinsella sp.
CACCTATGTGATCAATGTGCTGTCGAGCCCCGGCTCGGGTAAGACCACCACGATTCTGGGCACCAACGAGCGCCTGCGCGACAAGGCGGGCCTGCGTTGCGCCGTCATCGAGGGCGATATCGCCTCGGATGTCGACGCCATCACCATGAAGGAAGCCGGCATGCCCGCCATCCAGATCAACACGGGCGGCCTGTGCCACCTCGAGGGCAACATGATCATGGAGGCCGTTGACGCGTTCGACCAGGCCGTCGGTCTGGAGAACATCGACGTCATCTTTATCGAAAATGTGGGCAACCTGGTCTGCCCGGTCGACTTTGACCTGGGCGAGAACCTGTCCATCATGATTCTCTCGGTGCCCGAGGGCGACGACAAGCCCATCAAGTACCCGGGCATCTTCCAGCACGCCGGCGCGCAGCTGCTCAATAAGGTCGACGTGGCCCCGGCTTTCGATTTTGACATGGATAGGTATACTAAGACACTCGATGACCTCAATCCGCAGGCGCCGCGGTTTGCCGTGAGCGCGCGCAAGGGCGAGGGCATGGATGCCTGGTGCGATTGGCTCATCGGGCAGATCGAGCAAGCAAGGGCGTAAATCGGCCGCCATACGGGCGGGCGTAGCCGCAGAGACACGAGATAGGAGCCTCTTTTGAAGCTCATCATCGTCGAGAAAAACGACGCCGCGCGTCAGATCGCCGAGCGTCTGTCCACGGGCAAACCCAAAAAGGATAAGGTGTACAACACCGCCATCTACCGTTTTGAGTGGAAGGGCGAGGAGTGCGTGACCATCGGCCTTGCCGGTCACATCCTTGCGCCCGATTTTTGCGACAGCGTGCTGTTCGATAAAAAGCTGGGCTGGTATTCGGTTACCGAGGACGGCGAGATGCTGCCGGCCGACATGCCCGATGGCCTGGCTCGTCCGCCCTACGACACTAAGCGCAAGCCGTTTCTTGCCGACGGCATCTCCATCAAGGGCTGGAAGCTCGAGAGCCTGCCTTATCTCACCTGGGCACCCGTCATTAAGCTGCCGGCCGAGAAGGAGCTCATTCGCTCGCTCAAGAACCTTGCCAAGAAGTCCGACAGCGTCATCATCGCCACGGACTTCGATCGCGAGGGCGAGCTGATCGGTTCGGACGCCCTCAACAAGGTGCGCGAGGTTGCGCCGGACTTGCCGGTCGCCCGCGCCCAGTATTCTTCGTTTACCAAGGCCGAGATCACGCAGGCCTTCGATAATCTCGTCTCGCTCGACCAGAATCTGGCCGACGCCGGCGAGAGCCGTCAGCACATCGACCTCATTTGGGGTGCGGTGCTCACGCGCTACCTGACGCTCGCCAAGTTTGGCGGCTTTGGCAATGTGCGCTCCGCCGGCCGCGTGCAGACGCCGACGCTTGCCCTGGTGGTCGAGCGCGAGCGCGAGCGCATGGCGTTTGTGCCCGAGGACTATTGGCAGATTCGCGGCATGGGTGCTGCGCAGGGCGCTGCCGAGGATGATCGCTTTAAGATCGCGCACAAGACAGCGCGTTTTACCGACAAGGATGCTGCTGAGACGGCGTACGGTCACGTCGACGGCGTCGCGACGGCAACCGTCGCCGCGGTGACCAAGCGCTCGCGCAAGCAGCAGCCGCCCACGCCGTTTGCGACCACCTCGCTGCAGGCTGCCGCCGCAGCCGAGGGCATCTCGCCCGCGCGTACCATGCGCATCGCCGAGTCCCTCTACATGGCGGGCCTCATCAGCTACCCGCGTGTCGACAACACCGTGTACCCCGCGACGCTCGATCTGGGCGCCGTGGTGAGCGATCTGGCAAAGATCAACCCGGCGCTGGCGCCCGTGTGCAAAAAGGTACTCGCTGGCCCCATGAAGCCCACGCGCGGTAAAGTCGAGACCACCGACCACCCGCCTATCTACCCCACGGGCGAGGGCGATCCGTCCACGCTCGACGGCGGCCAGCGCAAGCTCTACGACCTCATCGCCCGCCGCTTCCTGGCGACGCTTATGGGTCCTGCGACCATCGAGAACACCAAGCTCGAGCTTGACGTGAACGGTGAGCCGTTCGTGGCTTCGGGCGATGTGCTCGTGACTCCGGGCTTCCGCGAGGCGTATCCGTATGGACTTAAGCGCGATGAGCAGATGCCGCCGCTGGAGCAGGGCGATACGGTCGATGTGTTCGACATTAAACTCGAGGCCAAGCAGACCGAGCCGCCCGCGCGCTACAGCCAGGGCAAGCTCGTGCAGGAGATGGAAAAGCGCGGCCTGGGCACCAAGTCCACGCGCGCGAGCATCATCGAGCGCCTGTACGCCGTGCGCTATCTCAAAAACGATCCCGTTGAGCCGAGCCAGCTGGGCATCGCCATTATCGATGCACTGTCGCAGTTTGCCCCGCGCATCACGAGCCCCGATATGACCAGTGAGCTCGACGGCGACATGACCCGCGTGGAGCGCGGCGAGGATACCGAAGAGCATGTCGTGACGCACTCGCGCGCGCTGCTGGCCGGCGTGCTCGACGAGCTGCTCAAGCATACGCAGGAGCTGGGCGACGCCATCAGCGACGCCGTCACGGCCGATGCGCGCGTGGGCGCCTGCCCCAAGTGCGGCAAGGACCTGGTTATGAAGACGAGCGCCAAGACCCGCGGCAGCTTTATCGGCTGCATGGGCTGGCCCGACTGTGATGTGACCTATCCGGTGCCGAGCGGCGTCAAGGTAAGCCCGCTCGAGGGCGAGGCGGCCGTGTGCCCCGAGTGCGGCGCGCCGCGCATTAAGTGCCAGCCGTTCCGCCAGAAGGCCTTCGAGATTTGCGTGAACCCCACGTGCCCCACCAACTACGAGCCTGACCTTAAGGTGGGCGAGTGCAAGGTGTGCGCCGAGGCCGGACGCCATGGCGACCTGATCGCGCACAAGAGCGAGAAGAGCGGCAAGCGCTTTATCCGCTGCACCAACTACGATGACTGCGGCGTGAGCTATCCGCTGCCGGCGCGCGG
>CAUASQ010000186.1 GCA_958431945.1 uncultured Collinsella sp.
GACGACGAGCAGGAGTTCGAGAAGTTCGACGAGTTCGTCCATACGCTCTCCCCCGATGACTTCTAAATGTCTGGCACGCGAGCGGAGAGGTCGCTGATGGGTACCCGCGTATCGGCTGAAGCGGCCGCCATCGCGCGTGAAGCCCAGATGCGCTCGGAGGCTTCTGAGGCGGCTCGCATTGCCTATGTGACGCAGGCCCGCACGCTTCGCGAGCGCCGCGGCTCGTTTATCAAGATGGTTGTCGTCTCCGCCCTTGTCGCGGCAATCTGCTCGCGCCTTCGTGGTACAGTTGGTGCGCTTGGGTTTTCGATTTCAACAGGCTTGGTAATCTGGGGTGTGGTCGATGCGGTCATGCTGACCAACCAGATCAAGGTACTCGACAAGCGCGCGATGGATATGATGCGCGCCCGCGACGCTGCCGCCAAGATCGCTGCCGAGGCACAGGAACTGTAACGACGCCAGACTCGATGGGAAGGTCTAAAGATGGCACAGGATATGCAGGACGCCGGTAACGTCTCCGCCGAGCTCGACGCCATGGTGTGTGACCTGATTGGTGCGTTCTTGGACGACCTTGCCGCCGGCGAGAATCCGGGCGTAGTTGTGGCGATCGAGGACGCTGCTTCCAACCGTTATCTGGCGGCGCTCGATGAGGATGGCGAAGAGGCATGCCTCGAGGCTGCCACCAACTTTATCTCCGAGCACAAGATGGGTCTTAAGGACGAGGGCCTGGGCCGCATCGCCCGCTATGCCATCGGCTACACCGGTTGTGTCGAAATTGACGGCGGCTATCACGACGCCCTGCTCGTGAGCTTCTTCGAAACCACGCTCGAGAGCGGTTTTTCGGCATACGTGCTGTATGAGGGCATGGGCGCCGGCGATGGTTTTATGTGGAGCGACCCTGAACCTGCAGGTGAGGAAACCCCTCTTATCTAAAATCGCTAAAATAAACGAGTTTTCGGTAAAAGGCTCAATATTCCCGCTGAGCGTTGTATCGCTGGGCGGGCCGCATACGCGTGCCGTTTGTATATGGATAGAAGATAGGGGAACTACATGCGCGTAGACAATCTGAGGAACATCGCCATCATCGCTCACGTCGACCACGGCAAGACGACGATGGTCGACAAGCTCCTGCGTGCCACGGACGCCTTCCGTGCCAATCAGCAGGTCGAGGACCGCGTCCTGGATTCCAACGACCAGGAGCGCGAGCGCGGCATTACGATTCTCGCCAAGAACATCTCTATCGAGTACAAGGACGTCAAGATCAACGTCATCGACACCCCGGGCCACGCCGACTTTGGCGGCGAGGTCGAGCGCGTGCTGCGTATGGCCGACGGCGCCCTGCTGCTGGTCGACGCCTTTGAGGGCCCCATGCCCCAGACCCGCTTCGTGCTGCGTCACGCTATCGACACCGGCCTCAAGATCATGATCGTCATCAACAAGATCGACCGTCCGGGCGCCAACCCCGAGAAGGCCTACAACGACTGCCTGGACCTTATGGCCGACCTGGGTGCCACCGACGACCAGCTCGAGTTCGCCATGGAGCACGTGGTCTACGCCAGCGCCATGAATGGCTTTGCCCGCCTTGACCCCAACGACGGCAACATGGACATGTATCCGCTGCTCGACATGATCATCGACGACATGCCCGCGCCCGAGGTTGACGAGAACGCCCCGCTGGCCATGCAGTGCGTGACCATCGACCACTCCAACTTCGTTGGCCGTATCGGCATCGGCCGTGTGTACTCCGGCACCATCCACCAGGGCGACCAGATCTTGGTTGTCAAGAACGACGGCTCCAGCGCCACCGCTACCGTCAAGCAGCTCTTTACCTTCGACTACCTGGGCCGCACCGAGTGCCAGGAAGTCGGCGCCGGCGATATCGCCGCCGTCGTGGGTATCGACCGCACCGATATCGGCGATGTCTACACCGACCCCGAGAACCCCGTCGAGCTCGAGCCCATCGAGATCGACCCGCCGACCCTGTCCATCGTCTTTGAGGCTTCGACCTCCCCGCTCGTCGGTCGCGACGGTGACATCGTTGGTGCCCGTCAGCTCAAGGAGCGTCTGTTCAACGAGGCCGAGAACAACGTGACCATGAAGATCGAGGAGCTCGAGGACAAGAGCGGCGTCGAGGTCTCGGGTCGCGGCATCCTGCACCTGTCCGTTCTGATGGAGTCCATGCGTCGCGAGGGCTTTGAGTTCCAGGTTGGCCGTCCCCGCGTTCTGTTTAAGAAGGACGAGAACGGCAACAAGATGGAGCCCGTCGAGCAGGCCGTCGTCGAGTGCCCGGACGAGTACTCGGGCAAGGTCGTTGAGGTCTTCGGTACCTCCGGCGGCATCATGACGAGCATGGATACCTCGGGCATCGTGACGCACCTCGAGTTTAAGATCCCGACCCGCGGCATCATGGGCCTTAAGAACCGCATCATGAACGTCACCCACGGCGAGGGCGTGTTCTACCACACCTTCTTGGAGTATGGCCCCTACGCCGGCGAGATCGGCAACCGTCAGAACGGCGCCATGATCTCCATGACCACCGAGAAGGCCGTTGCCTATGCCCTGGGTACGCTGCAGGAGCGCGGCCAGCTGTTTGTTGAGCCGGGCACCGAGTGCTACGAGGGCATGATCGTGGGCGAGCGCAGCAAGGCCGGCGACATGGTCGTCAACATCGCCCGCACCAAGAACCTGGGCAACCAGCGTTCTTCGACCTCCGATATCTCCGTCCAGCTGGTGCCGCCCCGCACCTTCTCGCTGGAGGAGGCGCTGGAGTACATCGCCGACGACGAGCTGGTCGAGATTACCCCCAAGAACATCCGCCTGCGCAAGCGTCTGCTCAACGCCACCGACCGCAAGAAGGCTGCCGTCCGCGCCGGTCAGGTCAACAAATAAGCGCTGGGGCTTATAACCGCCAATAAGAAAGGGCGTCGACCGC
>CAUASQ010000187.1 GCA_958431945.1 uncultured Collinsella sp.
GGCGTCAAGAACACCCAGGTCAACGAGTGGGTCTACCGCAGTCTGGCAGCACTCGGCAGCTCCGACGAAAAGGCAGCCGAGCAGCTCGCAGAAAGTCCCGCCATTAAGGCCGAGCTTTTGTAAATAGCAGACGCGGGTCCCTTGGCGCATCGTCGTCCAAGAGGCCCGCAAACAGTTCGTGTCAACCGATAGCCGCGCCGCCACGTTCGGCCAAAGCAAGAATCGGCATCATTTGGCGCGGGGTCTTCGCTGCAAGATCAGCATGTTCGAGCAGCTTGCGATCGTTAGTTACCAAGTAATCAACCTGGGCGCGTTTGCATGCGGCGAGTACCAGGTTGTCCTCGTAATCGCGATGGAGCGTCAGATATTTATCCGCTAGCCACAGATCGGATGCGTCTGCGCCCACGGCCGTGGCGTTTTCAGTCATATTTCGAACAAACGCCAGCGCGGCCTCGCCTATTGCGCGGGCAGACGCCTCGTCGAGCGCTCCCCCGCTGGCAAGAACACTACGCTTCAGCTCGTGTTGGACAACGTACAACACGTCTTTAGCGATATGCACCGGGAAGAACAGCAACGCCCCCGTCTCCGTCGCTGCCCAATAAACGCACGCGCGGCAAGCGACTCGGCATGGTCGACGCAAAACGAATCAACCCATACGTTGGCATCCACCATTATTTTGAGGGAAGCCCCGCTCACAGGATCATCCCCTTTTGGCGATAGCGCTCATCCATGGCTTCGGAATAGATTGTGCCCCAATCGCGATCGTCGGATACGGGCGACGTGGCGATGCCCAGGTCTGCATAAAACCGGTCTGCCGCTGCCCACGACGCGACGAACGGAGTATCGGGCGCGACGGCCTGCTGCCGGTCGTCGACAGCCGCAAGCACTTCCTCGCACTGCCCGCCACCCTGTGCGACCTTGGCCACCACCTTTTTGATAAGCTCGGGCAGTGACCCGCCCGAAAGCCGCAGCGCTTCCTCGGCACGGTTCTTGACCTGACGATCAACGCGAACGTTCACCTGCGCCATGCCGCTAACAGCACCCACGTCGATCCAGCTCCCTTCAATTGCTAGCTATGCTAGCAACACTATATAGGTAAGCTAGCAAATGGTCAAACGCAAAAGGCCTGCGCCCAGACGGCACCGATGCCGCCTGGGCGCAGGCCAGATAACGTGGGCGAACACGCCTGCTAGCGCAGATATGCCTTCGCGTTGCTCAGACTGTAAGCGATTGTCGAGCCGTTGTGCAGCAGCGACGACGTCTGCGGCGTAATCGTGCCGGTAATGCCGAGCGCCAGCAGCGCCGAGTTGGTAAGCATTACCTTAGAGTAGGAGCTCGTCAGGCGATCAATGAGGCCCTGGCTCATGCGGCGCAGGCGCACGATTGCGGCGAGATCCGTGTCGGTCAGGATGATGTCGGCGACCTCCTTGGCGATGTCGCTTCCGCCGCCCATTGCCAGCCCCACGTCGGCCAAACCGAGCGCCGGCGAATCGTTGACGCCGTCGCCCACCATGGTAACGTGGCGCCCCTCGCTCTTAATGCGCTCCACATAAGCGTACTTGTCCTCGGGCAGCAGCTCGGCCTTAAACTCGTCGACCCCTGCCTCTCGCGCAATGCGCTCGGCCGTGCGCTCGGAATCGCCCGTGAGCATGACCACGTGCTTGACGCCCAACGCGTGCAGGTCGGCGATGGCCTCGCGGACCCCGGGCTTAAGCGGGTCCTCGATACCGAGCACGCCCACAACGGTGCCGTCGACCGCCAGATACAGCGGCGACAGTCCCCGCATCTGGGACTCAATGCGCTCCTTAATGTCGGAATCGAGCTGCGCGCTCTCGTCCTCAAACACAAAGTGTGCCGAGCCGATAATCGCGCGACGCCCTTCGATGGACGAAGCGATGCCGTGCGCCACAATATACTCGACCGCAGCGTGACGCTCGCGGTGCTCGAGCCCGCGCTCGCGGGCGGCGTTGACCACGGCACGCGCCACCGGATGCGGGAAATGCTCCTCCAGGCAGGCAGAAAGGCGCAGAACCTCGTCCTCGCTCCAGCCGTCGGTCGTGAGCACGCAAGCTAGGCGCGGCTGGGCCTCGGTCAGCGTACCGGTCTTGTCAAAGACAATAGTATCGGCCTTGGCAAACGACTCAAAGTACTTAGCGCCCTTGACCATAATACCCATCTTGGCAGCGTCGCTCATGGCAGTCATGACGGCGACGGAACCCGTGAGCTTGAGCGCGCACGAGTAGTCGACCATCAGTGCCGCCGAGGTCTTGATGAGGCTGCGGGTGGTAAGCGCGACCAGGCCCGCGAGCAGGAAGTTCCACGGGACGATCTTGTTGGCAAGGTCCTCCATATGCGACTGGCCCTCGGACTTGAGCGAATCGGCCGTCTGTACGAGCGAGACGATCGAGCGGAGCTTGGTCTGCGCCGTGTTGGCGCGCACGCGCACCAAGATACTGCCGTCTTCCACGACGGTGCCGGCGAATACATCGTCGCCCGCGCTGCGCTCGACGGCGAGCGGCTCGCCGGTCAGGGTCGCCTGGTTAACCATGGCGCTTCCCTGCTCGACCACGCCGTCGATGCAGATGGACATGCCAGTGCGCACGGCGACCAAATCGCTGGGCTTAAGCTCGGTCGCGGCAACGCTTACCTCGGTGTCACCGACGACCTTCTGAGCTTTGTCGGGCACATCGAGCAGCGAGTTGATGAGCTCGTTTTCGCTCATGGCGCGCGTGTAGTCCTCAAGCAGTTCGCCCACGTTGAGTAGGAACATCGTCTGGCCCGCGGTGTCGACATCACGTTTGACGAACGAAATGCCGATGGCCGAAGCGTCGAGCACGGGAACAGTCAGGCGCGGCTGCGCCAGCTCATGAAGGGCAGCGCGCAAAAATGCCATGTAAC
>CAUASQ010000188.1 GCA_958431945.1 uncultured Collinsella sp.
TTTGCCTGCATCACCGTGATGGCGGGGCGCAGTGTGGGATGGATTTTGTCCCGTTCGGGCCAAAGGTCAGCAGTGATCTCGAGGCCCAGGGTCTCCCATAGGTAATCAAGCTCTTCGTCCATGGCGCCTCGATATCTACGTGATCATTGATACTTCGATTGTGTTGCCTGGTGCTATCGTTTTCGCGGTAGAATCTGCCAACGGTTGACGGCTACCGCTCGCGGCGTTTTGCCCTTCGTGTGCAGCGGTCGACTTCACAGGTCCTTCATGTGTTGGCCGAATTTGACTGAATTTCAAAAAAGTCAAAATTGGGGCTTGCGTCACGGCCGGACTTCCCGTATATTTCTTTCTTGCGCAAAGGCACAGCCGAGCGCAGCGATGCAGTCATTGGGATGTCGTCTAATGGCAGGACAGCGGATTCTGGTTCCGTCAATGGGGGTTCGACTCCCTCCATCCCAGCCATTGCATTTGCTACATATGGCCCGTTCGTCTAGCGGTTTAGGACGCCGCCCTCTCAAGGCGGAGATCACCAGTTCGAATCTGGTACGGGCTACCAAAATTGAACGCCCGGGCCTCGTAAGAGACCCGGGTTTTGTGTATTGACCGATATTTAAGGCGCGCGTTGAGTCTGCCGCCCGGACCGAGGAGTTGTCATGGACCTGCCTATCAGCTTGGAAGACATCACGTATGCCGAGAACTATCTGGCGCAGGGCGACCTGGCTACGGCGACGCCGCTGCTTGAGCGTCTGGTGGAGCTCGCCGAGGAGTATATCGACGCTGAGTGCAAGACGGAGGAGAAGCGCCAGTACTTTAGCTTCGACAGCAAGTTTGAGCGCCTGGCCTATCGCCGCGTGGAGAAGGATCCGCGCGAGCTGGTGCAGGTCGAGGTTCCCTTTGACCGCCTGTACTCCGACATGGCGTTTGCCTACATTCGCCAGCAGGATTATGTGAGTGCTCGGAATGCCCTGATGCAGGCCGTGCGTTGGGATCCCATGAACTGCAACTATCGCTTGGACTTGGCCGAGCTGTTCCGCGCGCTCGAGGACAAGCAGGAGTGGGCATCGCTCTCGTTCTCGGTGCTGGAGCGCGCGAGCGACGGTAAGTGCGCCGCACGTGCCTACACCAACTTGGGTCAGTACTTCTTGGAGCCCGAGACCGAGAACATTTCGGCAGCCGTGGGCTGCGCGCGTCTGGCGCTGCGCCTGGCGCCCAATGATGCGCATACGACGCGCCTGCTCAACAAGATCCATACCACCTATCCGGATGCCGCGGACGAGAGTGACGACCATGTGATGGGTGAGCTCGCCCTGCAGGGCGTGCCGACCTCGCCTTCGGCCGAGATTGCCATCTGCCTGATCATGTGTGCGACCGATGCTGCAAGCGACGGCGACAAGCAGGAGGCTACGCGCCTGACGGTGCGTGCTCGCGATTTGGTGGGCGAGGAGGCCTGCGCGGCGATTATCAAACTGGTGCGCGAGAGCGATGCCGAGCTTAATGCCGAGCGCAGGGCAAAGCGCGAGGCTGCGGGCTCAAACGCCGATGGCGCCAAGGAGGCCGGCGATGCCCAGTAAGCGCGAGCGCAAGCTCATTTCCAAGAATCGCTCGGCACATCACGAGTACTTTATCGATGAGACGTTTGAGTGCGGTATTGAGCTGAGCGGTACCGAGGTCAAGTCGATTCGCGAGCGCGCGTGCCAGATTACCGATACCTTCGCACTGATTCGTGGCGGGGAGTGCTGGCTCGTCGGCCTGCATATCCACCCTTATAGCCATGGTGGCGTGTGGAATCGCGATCCCGACCGTCGGCGCCGTCTGCTGCTGCACCGCAAGGAGATCGACTTTCTTGACGGCAAACTTCGCAACCGCGGCTATGCGCTGGTGCCGCTGGAGCTCTACTTTAATACCGACGGCCGCGTAAAGCTGCTGCTGGGCCTAGGCCGCGGCAAGAAGCTTTACGACAAGCGCGAGGATATGGCCAAGCGCGATGTCCAGCGCGAGATCGACCGCGCCCTCAAGGAGCGCAATCGCTAGGCGTTCTGTATAAGTTGCGGTGGAATACGGACTGTTTTGCCTGTTTGAGGGGCTATTCAGTCCCTATTTCACCGCAACTGCGGGCGTCTCATCTTTCTTACTGTTCTGACACATATGTCTCAAAGGCGGCATCCGTTATGGGCGCCGCCTTTTTTGTGGGTACATACATCCATGAGGTTCCAACCCGGGTTAGGGGAGTGATCGTTATGGACAAAACTGCGTTCTTTACCATGCCGAGCGGTCTGTACGTGGTGAGCGCCGCGGCAGACGGGCTGCGCGCCGGCTGCGTCATCAACACTGCGGTGCAGGTGACGTCCATGCCGCCGCGCATTTCAGTTGCCGTGAACAAGGACAACGTCACTTCGGGCGTCATCGCTTCGGCCAAAGCGTTCGCGCTTACCGTGATCGATCAGACCGCCGACATGCTCTACATCGGTAACTTTGGGTTCCGCACCAGCAGCGATTATGACAAGTTTGCCAAATACGAGACCCGCGAGACGGCTCTGGGCATGCCCTATGTGCCCGAGCACGCGACGGCCCTGTTTAGCTGCCGTTTGATCGACACTGTGGATGTGGGCACGCATCTACTGTTTATCGGCGAGGTCGAGGATGCCGAGCACCTGAGCGACGAGACGCCGCTCACCTACGATTACTACCATAAGGTCCTGAAGGGCAAGACGCCTCCGAAGGCGTCCTCGTATCAAGGCTAGAAATGTTCTAAAAATACTTGCATTATATTATTGATAACATATACTAATAAGCGAAGTACATCACCAGTCGCGTTCGAGAGGAGAACATCATGGCTGAGGAGAAGAAGACGTATAAGTTCGTGTGC
>CAUASQ010000189.1 GCA_958431945.1 uncultured Collinsella sp.
GTGGGGATGACCATGACCGTGACGGAAGAGCCGGCGGCGCTGATGACCTGCGGGCCGTTACCCACGGCCTCGCGGTTCTTGTTGTTGTCGATGCGCACGCCCAGCCACTCAAAGCAGTCGCAGAAGGCCTTGCGGATCGACCAGTCATTCTCGCCGATGCCGGCGGTAAAGGTAATGGTGTCCACGCCCGCCATGGAGGCAATCATGGAACCGGCCTGCTGCATGGCCTTGTATGCGAACATATCGAAGGCGAGCAGGCAGCGCTCGTCACCCTCGGAAGCGCGCGTACGGATGTCGCGGGCATCGTTGGAGATACCCGAGATGGCAAGCAGACCGGACTGCTTGTTCATCATGTCATCGACTTCCTGGTAGCCGTAGCCGCCCTCGCGCTGCAGGTAGCACACGGTGGCCGGGTCAATGGAACCACAACGGGTGCCCATCATCAGGCCGTCGAGCGGCGTGAGGCCCATCGTGGTGTCGCGGCACACGCCGTCCTCGATGGCGGCGAGCGAAGCACCGTTGCCCAGATGGCACGAAAGCAGACGGTGGCAGCGCGAGCCCAGGATCTCCTTGGCCATCATCCACTCATAGCGGTGGCTCGTGCCGTGGGCACCGTACTTGCGCACGTGGTACTTGTCGCACACGTCCTTGGGCAGGGCGTAGGTGTAGGCGACCTCGGGCATGGTCATGTGGAACGAGGTGTCGAAGACGGCCACGTTGGGCAGCTCCGGATACTTCTCGCGGCAATATTCGATTGCCGCGGCCTCGCCGTAATTGTGCAGCGGGGCGAGCGGAGCCACCTCGAGAATCTTAGCCATGACCTCGTCGTCGACGACCGCGGAATCATCGAAGTGCCAGCCACCCTGAACGATACGGTGGCCGATGCCATCGATCGTAAAGTCGGTCTTCTCGAGCTCCTCGAGCACGCGCGCAATGGCGCAGCGATGATCGGGAAAAGGAATCTCCTCGGTCTGCTTGGCACCACCGTTCTCGGAGTGGCCAAAGATGCCCATCTCCGAGCCGATACGCTCGCAGTTGCCCTTGGCGAAAACCTCGCGGCTATCGGTATCCAAAAGCTGATATTTAAGGCTCGAGCTGCCGGCGTTGACAACAAGTACGTTCATGAGACTCCTTCGTGATTACAGTACGGTCGGCAAACCTATAAGGCGGCCGTACTCTTAATAAGAAGTTATCAGAATCCAATAAATAACTATTAAACTCTTCGCCCAAAGAGCGTAAAAGGGGGCTGAACGGCACAAGGCCATCCAGTCCCCTCCCCTTGCATCAATTACTTACCGTTGACGATGCGCTCGACGTCGGAAGCGATCATGAACTCCTCGTCCGTGGGGATGACGAAAATCTTGACCTTGGAATCCTTGGCAGACAGGCACCAAGCGCCGTCGCCGCGCAGAGCATTGCGGGCATGGTCCATCTTGACGCCCATAAAGGCCAGACGATCGGCCACGCCAGCGCGGACAGCCGGAGCGTGCTCGCCGATGCCGGCGGTAAAGACCAGGGTGTCCATGCCGCACATGGAAGTGGCCATCTCGGCGGCCTTGGCGGCAATCTTGTAGACAAACATATCGAAGGCGAGCTGGGCCTCGGGGTCGCCGGCAGCGGCGAGCTCCTCGACATTGCGGCAGTCGTTGGTCTTGCCGCCGGTCACAGCCAAAAGGCCGGACTTCTTGTTCATCATCTCGTCGACCTCGTCGAAGGTGTAGCCACCCTCGCGCTGCAGGTAGCACACGGTAGCAGGGTCGATGGAGCCGCAGCGGGTGCCCATCATGACACCGTCGAGCGGCGTCAAGCCCATGGTTGTGTCCATGCACTTGCCGTCCTCGATGGCGCACAGGGAAGCGCCGGAACCGATGTGGCACACGACGACCTTGCGAGCCTCGCCGTTGGTCATCTCGGCAACCTTCTTGGAGATGTAGCGGTAGCTGGTGCCGTGGGCGCCGTACTTACGGATGTGCAGCTTGTCGCAGACGTCCTTGGGCAGGGCGTAGGTCTTGGCGACCTCGGGCATGTTGAAGTGGAAAGCAGTGTCGTAGACCGTGACGTTGGGCAGGTCGGGATACTGCTCCAGGCAGTACTCGATAACGTTGGCCTCGGGGTTGTTGTGCAGCGGGGCGAGCGGAGCGACCTCGCGGATCTTGGCGAGGACGTCCTCGTCGACGAGGGAGGAATCGCCGAAGTACCAACCGCCCTGAACGATACGGTGGCCGATGCCCTCGATCTTGACGCCGTTGGCCTCGAGGTCCTTCAAGACGACCTCGATGGCGACCTTGTGGTCGGGGAACTCGATGTTCTCGGTCACCTTCTTGGAACCGTTGGCAGCGTGGGTGAAGGTACCGCCGGTAAAGCAGACGCGCTCGCAGGAGCCCTTTGCGGACACCTTGTGGGACTTGGTATCGATGACCTGATACTTAAGGGTCGAAGATCCTGCGTTGACGACCAGAACGTTCATGTGTCTCCCTACTAACAGGCGGTGTGGCGCCGCCAGGTTACATACGCTTCAATAATAAACCCAAACGCCCTCGCGCTCGGGTTTATTGCGTGATATATAAGTTATCAATGCCTGAGCTTCCGTTTCAATGCAAGGAAGAAGCGCCCTCAGATGAGGTTCTCGCCCAGGTTCTTGCCGCCGAGGACGTGCATGTGGAAGTGCATGACGGTCTGGCCTGCGTTAACGCCCTTGTTGGAGATGACGCGGAAACCGTCCTCCAGACCCTTGGCCTTGGCGACCTCCTGGATGGCGTGAGCCATGGCGCCCATGGTCTCGGCGGGCACGTCATCGGCGATGTCGCTGTAGTGCTTCTTGGGGATCACGAGCGTGTGGACCGGCGCCTGGGG
>CAUASQ010000190.1 GCA_958431945.1 uncultured Collinsella sp.
CCATTTCCCGATGTCCAAGAAATGGGAGGCAGTTCACTGTCCCCTTTGTGGTGGTGAGGTGCTAGGGGAGGAGCTTCATGGCGGCGTCGTGGGCGGCGTGCTCGTAGGTGTCGTCGAGGGGCTTGAGCGGCAGCAGGGCGGCGGCCTGTGCATCGCCACGGCGCTCGAGGGCATGGGCGATCAACCAGTCGGCGAGCTCGGGGTTCTTGGGCAGCGCCGGGCCATGCAGGTACGTGCCGATGACGCCCTTGTAGATCAGGCCCTCAAAGCCATCGTCGCCGTTGTTGCCGGTGCCCGTGACGACGGACGTTCCGAGCGGCGTGGCATCGGCGTCCAAAAGCGTGCGGCCGCCATGGTTCTCGAATCCCACAAAGGGCTCAGGTGCCAGGTCGGTTTTGACGGCTACGTTGCCGATCAGGCGGTCGGAGCCGCGTACGGTTTCGGCGGCAATGACCCCCAGACCCTCAATGCGATCCTCGCCCATATAGTACGAACGGCCGAGCAGCTGATAGCTGCCACAGATGGCGAGCAGCGAGCCGCCATCCTCAACATAGGATGCGACCTTGTCTTTTTGGGCGAGCAGCTCGTGTGCCACGGCTAGCTGGTCGCGGTCGGAGCCGCCACCCATCATGACGATATCGGCATCGGTGAGATCGAGTGACTCGCCCATACGGACCTCGTCCACGCGAACGGGGATGCCGCGCCAGGCGCAGCGACGCTCGAGGGCGATAACGTTGCCGCCGTCGCCGTAGAGGTTGAGGGCATCGGGGTACAGGTAGACGATGCGCAGCGGGCGCGAAAGCTCGACTGGCGCGATGCCGACGGGGACGGCACTGCCATCGGCACACGTTGCAGCGCGGGCAGCAACCGTGGCTGCATCGGCACCCTTCAGCCCATCGAGTTCTTTGACCAGCGGCGGGAAGGCCGTGTAGTTGGCGACGGCATAGAAAGTGTCGCCTGCGGCTTCATCCGCAACGGCGCCAATTGCCTGCGCGACGTCCGAGATAATCGCGGCATCGATGCCGGCGTACTTGAGGCGTACCTGCATGTCGTGCGCACGCGTGCCTCCGGCAAAGGCGACAAGACCCGGTGTGTCGGCGATGCGCTCGAAGTCGACGTCGTAGATCCACGAGACATCGTGGCCGTCGGCGTCGTTGTCGTTCAGGAAGAAGGCGCAGAGCCTGCCGCCTGCCGTTTTAATGGACTGGATCTGGCGATCGAAGCCCACGGGATTTTTGGCCAGGTTTGCCTCGACGGTACGGCCGGCGATATTCCAACGGCCCATGCGACCACCTGCTGGCACGTAGGCGTCGAGCGTGGGCTGCAGATGCGCCGCGTCCACGCCCAGCTCGCGCGCCGCAAAGAAGGCGGCGGCAACGTTGTAGACCATGTACAGGCCGTTGTAGCGTGTGGCGATGTGTACGGCAGCCGCGTCGGGCGCAGGCCCAAAGACCAGGTCAAAGCCGTAGCCGTCGCAGCCGAGCTCCACGCCCGTCACGCGACGGACAAGCCCGGGGCGGGCCCAGCCGCACGAAGGGCAATGGTATGCGCCAAGCTGTCCGTACTGCACGTAGTCGTACTCCAACGGTGCGTTGCACTGTGAGCAAAAACGCGAGTCGCTAATGCGGTCGGACTCGGTGTTGGTGGCGCCGTCGATGCCAAAGGCGATGCTTGCATTGGGAACGCGCGCGGCGATCGCGGCACACAGCGGGTCGTCTGCGTTGTAGATGAGCGTTGTTGCCGGAGAGAGCTCCAACGCATGGGCGATGACGTCTTGGGTATGGTCGATCTCGCCGTAGCGGTCTAGCTGGTCGCGGAACAGGTTGAGCAGCACAAAGTACGTCGGCTTGAGCTTGGGCAGAACGCGTACGGTGTAGAGCTCGTCGCACTCAAAAACGCCCACGCGCTTGCCGCTGCTGGTGTGCTTAAGGCCGCCGCGGGCCTCGAGCAGAGCACCTACCACACCAGGCTCCATATTGTTGCCGGCGCGGTTGCATACCACGGTGGCGCCGCTGGCGGCAACGGCGTCGGCGATCAGGTTCGAAGTGGTTGTCTTGCCGTTGGTGCCGGTGATCACCACGCTGCGGTCGACCAGGCTTGCGAGGTCGCTTAGCAGCTCGGGGTCAATCTTCATGGCGATGCGGCCGGGAAGCACGCCGCCCTGGCGCTTGAGGATGGAGCGCAGTCCCCAGCGAGCGATATCGCTCGAGGTGCAGGCAAGAGATGAGCGGAGGTTCATGAAGCCGTTCCTAACATAGATGATATGGTCGGGGCGATCGCGTCGCTAAAAGCCGTAGCGGCGCGCAAATTCCTGGGCGAGCTGCGATACATCTTCGCAGGCGTTGGCCCAGGGGGCAAAGTCGGGGGTGTCCGAGATAATGCCGTCGGCTTCCCAAACCGCCTGGTGCGAGAGGTCCCAGGGGTCGCGCGGCTCGGGTCGGCAGGGAAGATACGGCGTCTGGTACATAGGGTTCAGCAAGAAGAACGCGCCGCCCTCGCAACGGTTGGCGAACTCACGCAGCGCGCGCGTCGCCGGGCGCATCTTATTTGTTTTGAACAGCAGAATCGTGCGGGCGAGCAGGTACCAAGGAGAGTTTTCGAGTGCGTCTGCCCCCATCTGTTCTTCGAGCTGATGTGCCAGGGCAAAAAAACCGTCCTGGTCTTCCAAGCGGGCGAGGGCAAGCAACACGGTGCCGGCGGCCCGGGTGGGATAGCCTTCTGCCTTAAGGACGCGACGGGCATAGTTGGCGGCGGCGCGGTAACGAGCACTCGCCATGCACAGCTGCGAGATGGCCTCGAGCGTGTGAAGCCAGCCGATAAGCG
>CAUASQ010000191.1 GCA_958431945.1 uncultured Collinsella sp.
TCCCAGTGGAACAGCGGGAAGTTGACGACCCACAGGAAGTCGTGGCCCTCGCGCTTGATCTCGAGCGCGTTGGCCATGTGGGAACGCATGCCGCCCAGGATCTCGTCGGAGAGCAGGCGCGGGCCGGCGGCGAACATCACAAGGTCGCCGGGCTCGACGTCCATGCGCTCGCGCAGAGCCGCCATCTCCTCGTCCGAGAAGAACTTGACGATGGGGCTGTTGATGGAGCCGTCCTCGCGGAATGCGATCCAGGCCAGGCCCTTGGCGCCAAACGTGGAGGCCACGCCGGCAAGCTTATCGATCTTGGCACGTGCCCAGGCACCGGCGCCCTTGGCGTTGATGGCCTTGACGACAGAGCCCTCCTCGTTTGCGGCAGTCGCAAAGACCTTGAACTTGGAGTTGGCAAAGATGTCGGTCAGGTCGACCAGGTGCATGCCATAGCGGGTATCGGGCTTGTCGGAGCCATAGGTGTCCATGGCCTCCCAGTAGTCCATGCGACGCAGCGGCGTGGGCATCTCGACGCCCATGCGGCCGAAGGCGTCGGCCAGGACCTCCTCGAGCGCGCTCATGACATCGTTCTGGTCCACGAAGGACATCTCGATATCGACCTGGGTGAACTCGGGCTGACGGTCGGCACGCAGGTCCTCGTCGCGGAAGCACTTGGCAACCTGGTAGTAGCGCTCGACGCCACCGACCATGAGCAGCTGCTTCAGGAGCTGCGGGGACTGCGGCAGGGCGTAGAAGTTACCCGGCTGAATACGGCTGGGAACGATGAAGTCGCGGGCGCCCTCGGGCGTGGACTTAAACAGGGAGGGCGTCTCGACCTCCATGAACTCACGGTTGTGCAGCGCCTCGCGAATGGCAAAGGTGAAGTCGGAGCGCAGCTTGAGGTTGGCCATCATCTCGGGACGGCGGAGGTCCAGATAGCGATAGCGCAGGCGGGTGTCCTCGCTGGTCTCGATGCCGTCCTCGATCTGGAACGGCGGGGTGACGGACGTGTTGAGCACCTCGGCGTGGTCGGTCAGGACCTCGATCTCGCCGGTCGCGAGCTTGGTGTTGGTGGTCTCCTCGCCACGGGCGCGCACGACGCCGTGAATCTTGATGGGCCACTCGGGACGCATGGTCTCGGCGATCTTAAAGGCATCGCCGTCGGAGTGCTCGGGGTCGAAGGTGAGCTGCGTGATGCCCTCGCGGTCGCGAAGGTCGCAGAAGATAAGGCCGCCGTGGTCGCGGCGACGGCTCACCCAACCGGTGAGGGTGACCTCTTCGCCCACGTTCTCGAAGCGAAGCTCGCCGCAGGTACGGGTGTGCATGGAATGCTCATCGATGGGACGGGTCTGGCTCATACCAGTGATCCTCCTTTATGGATCTGTGCCGCCCCGTGTCGTTCCGGGCGGCGTCGTACAGATTTGCCCAGCCTGCGTAAACCGCGCAGCCAGACATGGCGTTCTATCTTATCGCACCTGTGTCGATGTACCGCGAAAAAGTAGCTCCTGCCCAAAGACTTGACGGAGACGAAACAATTGACGCACCGCGGCACCCGCCCGCGCTATTCACGTGCGACAATATGCCCCAATAAAACAGCACTTGGAAAGGCCCGTCATGACTGCACGCCTCATTGTTATGGATATCGACTCCACGCTCATCAACCAGGAGGTCATCGACCTGTTGGGCGAAGAGGCCGGCGTGGGCGAGCAGGTGGCACAGATCACCGAGCGCGCCATGCGCGGCGAGCTAGACTTTAAGCAAGCGCTCGAGGAGCGCGTGGAGCTGCTTGCCGGCCTGGACGAGAGCGTATTCGAGCGCACCTTTGAGCGCGTGACGTTTACCCCCGGCGCGCTGGAGCTTGTGCGCTCGGCGCACAGCAAGGGCTGGAAGGTCGGCGTGGTAAGCGGCGGCTTTCACGAGGTCGCCGACAAGATCGTGGCCGCCACGGGCATCGACTTTTGCCTCGCTAACCGCCTGGAGGTCGTGGACGGCAAGCTCACCGGTAAGCTGGCGGCAGACATCGTGACCAAGGAGTCCAAGCTCATCCAGCTGCTGGATTGGGCGGTTGAGTGCGGTGTCGACATGGCCCACACCGTCGCGATCGGCGACGGCGCCAACGACATCCCCATGATTCAGGCCGCGGGCACGGGCATCGCGTTTTGCGCCAAGCCCAAGACGCGCGAGGCCGCCCCGTTTGCCATCGACGAGCGCAACCTGATGCTCGCCATGGACATCATCCTGCGCGACTAGCCGATCCGTCTAACAATTGAATCAGTCTGTCCTATAGTTTCCGAACAATTTTGTCTTAGTGTTCGGAAACATACCCTTTGAGTGCTAGACTTTGCGCCGTCGAAGGGAACATATATGGATAAGCGAGATCTTGAGCAGTTGCTGAGCGATGTTGCCGGCGGAGCAGTCGCCCCGGCAGACGCCCTCACGCGCATCCAGACGGCGCCAACCGCCGATCTGGGTTTTGCGCAGCTCGATCTTTCGCGCGGGGTGCGCCAGGGAGCCGGCGAGGTTGTCTACGGCGCCGGTAAAACCGCCGAGCAGATTGCCGCCATTATCAAAGCATTACTCGATGCCGGCCAGGAGCGCATCCTGGTCACGCGCTTGGATGCCGAAAAAGCGGCGCACACCGCTGAGCTTCTCGGCAACGACATCGACCTGGGATATGCCCCGGACGCGCAGCTCGCCCTCGTGGGCGGCAAGCCCTCCCCCACCGGCAACGGACGCATCGTCGTCGCCTGCGCCGGCACGAGCGACCTGCCCGTCGCCGAGGAAGCCGCGTTGACGGCCGAGTTCTA
>CAUASQ010000192.1 GCA_958431945.1 uncultured Collinsella sp.
ATCGCGCTCAACATGATGGACGAGGTGACGACCAACGGCGGCGCCATTGACGTCAACCTGCTCGAGAGTCTGTTGGGCGTGCCGGTCGTCCCCATTAGCGCCGCACGCAACGAGGGTATCGGCGAGCTGGTGGACCATGCCCTGCATGTGGCGCGTTTCCGCGAGCGTCCCGGCCGCCTGGACTTCTGCGCACCCGATGGCCCAGACGGCGGTGCACTGCATCGCTGTATTCACGGCATTGCCAACCTTATCGAGGACCATGCCGCGACGGCGCACATTCCCGTGCGTTTTGCGGCGACCAAGCTGGTTGAGGGCGACGAGCTGGTGACCGAGGCGCTTCACCTGGATCGCAACGAGCTCGACGCCATCGAGCACATCATTACCCAGATGGAGGGCGAGGCCGGCACCGACCGCCTGTCCGCGCTGGCCGATATGCGCTTTAGCTTCATCGGCGACGTGTGTGGGCGCTGCGTCGTCAAGCCGCACGAGAGCCGCGAGCACGTGCGCTCCGTCAAGATCGACCGCATCCTGACAGGTCGTTACACGGCCATCCCGGCGTTCCTGGTGATCATGGGTCTCGTTTTTTGGCTGACGTTTGGCGTGATCGGCGCGGCGTTGCAGGGACTCATGGAGGACGGCATCGCTGCCATCATCGCCTCGGCCGATGCGGGCCTCAAGGCGTTCGGCACCAACGACGTGGTGCGCTCGCTGGCTGTCGACGGTGTGCTTACGGGTGTGGGCAGCGTGCTGACCTTCCTGCCGATTATCGTCGTGCTCTTCTTGTTCCTCTCCATTCTGGAAGACTCGGGCTACATGGCGCGCGTCGCCTTTGTCATGGATAAGGTGCTGCGTCGTTTTGGCCTGTCGGGCCGCAGCTTTGTGCCCATGCTCGTCGGGTTTGGCTGCACCGTGCCGGCTATCATGTCGACCCGTACGCTCCCATCCGAGCACGACCGCAAGATGACGGTCATGCTCACGCCGTTCATGAGCTGCTCGGCCAAGTTGCCGGTCTACGGTCTGCTGTGCGGGGCGTTTTTCCCACAGGCGACGGTTCCCGCCATGGTCTCGCTCTATCTGATCGGTATCGTGGTCGGCTGCATTGCGGCTTTGGTGCTCAACCGCACGGCATTTAAGGGCGATCCGGTGCCATTTATCATGGAGCTTCCCAATTACCGCCTGCCGAGCATCAAGACGACAGTGATGCTGGCATGGGATAAGGCCAAAGACTTTATTACCAAGGCCTTTACCATTATCTTTGCCGCTACGGTGGTCATCTGGTTCCTTCAGACGTTCGATATCCGCTTTAATGTGGTCGCCGATCAGTCGCAAAGCCTGCTTGCGGGCCTCGGCAGCATCATCGCGCCGGCGCTGGCGCCGCTTGGCTTTGGCGATTGGCGCGCATCCACGGCGCTCGTCACCGGACTTATCGCCAAGGAGAGTGTCATCTCGACCCTCACCGTGCTTTTGGGCGCGACCTCGCCCGCGGCACTGTCGACCATGTTTTCGCCGTTTACCGCTTACGTGTTCCTGGTCTTTACGTTGCTGTACCCGCCCTGCGTGGCGGCCATCGGCGCCGTCAGGAGCGAGTTGGGCGCGCGCTATGCCGTTGCCGTGTTCGCGTTTCAAGTGACGGTCGCCTGGATCGTGGCGTTTGTCGTGCATTCGGCGGGCATATTGCTGGGGTTGGCTTAGTATTTTATTGACGGCGCAACCTCTGTGTATCGAATTGTTTCGGTCCCGTGTCCGTTACTGACGGATGCGGGACCGTTGCTATATAATCCCCTCCGCTCAAAATGATTGGAGATGTTATATATGAGTCAGGCAAGGCAAGACGGCATCACGCTCAGGCAGTGGCTCCCACTCGTCGGGCTCACCTGCTGTGCGTTCGTGTTCAACACGTCGGAGTTTATGCCCATCGGCCTTTTGACTGATATCGCCGCGTCGTTCTCGCTCACCGAGGCCCAGGCGGGCATCATGATCTCGGTCTATGCCTGGGGCGTCATGCTGCTGTCGCTGCCGCTCATGGTGTTCGCCTCGCGCTTTGAGTTCAAGCGGATGCTGCTGGGCGTGCTGGCCGTGTTCTCGCTCGGTCAGTTCCTGTCCGCTGTGGCGCCGACCTATCCCATCCTGGTCTGCGCGCGCCTGGTGGTCGCTTGCGCACATGCCGTGTTCTGGTCAGTCGCCTCGATTATGGCCTCGCGCCTGGTCGACACTCGCCACGGCGCGCTCGCCATCAGCATGATCGCTACGGGCTCGTCCATCGCGCAGATCTTTGGCCTGCCGCTCGGTCGCGCCATTGGCTTGGCCGTGGGCTGGCGCATGACGTTTGCCGTGGTCGGGGGCCTCTCAGCCATCGCGGTCGTCTACCAGGCAGCGGTGTTCCCGGCCATGCCGGCGGGTGAGCGCTTTACTGTCAAACAGCTGCCCGAGCTGCTCAAGAACCCGCTCCTCATCGCGCTCTACGCAGTTACGGTCTTCATGGCGACCGGCTATTACGCAAGCTACAGCTATATCGAGCCCTTCCTGGCGCAGGTCGCGCACGTCGATGCGGGCGCCATTACCATGACGCTGACGGCGTTTGGCTGCTCTGGTTTGCTCGGAAGCTGGCTGTTTGGCCGCCTGTTCGATGGGCATCGCTTCCCGTTCTTGGCTATCACGCTCTCCGGCGTGCCGGTGGCCCTGCTGCTCATGGGGCCGGCCGCATCGTCGCTCGTGACAGTGCTTGCCGTCTGCGCACTGTGGGGTTGCTGCGCCACGGCCTTTAACGTGGCGTTTCAGGCCGAGCTCATCAAG
>CAUASQ010000193.1 GCA_958431945.1 uncultured Collinsella sp.
TCCTGCTTGAGCGTAACGCTGCCCACCTTGTCGCCCACATGCACCGTGCCCGAAAGATCGTCGTAGCTAACCTTTTCGGTCACCTCGCCGGCAAGGGAAAACACGGTCGCTTGCGCCGTAGGATCGGCGAGCGTGGCGTCGATCGTCTTATCCGTCCAGTCGGTTTGGCCAATGCGCGCCATAAGCGGGTTGCCGTTGGCGGTCTTTTCCTGCGTGTTGGCGATTGCGACCGTCACCTTGTGACCGTAGTACCAATTGGCAAGGGTTGCGGTATCGGTAAAGCGCTGGTCGGTGGTGGTGGAGTTCAAAACGACGGTGTAGATCTCGTCGCCATCGCGGTTGTAGGCACCCGTAAAGCAATAGCCTGCATCATCGGTGGTGCCGGTCTTGCCACCGATGTTGCCATCTTGGCCTAGCAAATAGTTATGCGTGTCCATGGAATGCGAATGGTCGGTGCCGTCGGCACCCGTGACCTCGATCCAGGAATCTTCGCTCGCTACGACCTCGCGGATCGTGTCGTTTTTCATGGCCTCCTGCATCATCAGCGCTACGTCGTGTGCGGTTGAGTGCATATCGCCAGCCCACTCATCAAAGTCCAGACCATGCGGGTTTTCAAAAAGCGTGCCGGTGCAACCGAGCTTCTTAGCGCGCTCGTTCATGGCCTTCACAAAGGTGGCCTCGGCGTCTTTGGTCTTAGGCTCGATCTTCTTGCCCACATATTCTGCGAGCACGATGGCGGCGTCGTTGCCCGAGGGAATCATCAGGCCGCGCAGTGCCTGCTCCACGGTAAGCTCGTCGCCTTCGAGCAAGCCGGCGGTCGAATTGCCCACGGTGGCCGCGGTGTTGCTTACCGTGACCTTCTCGTCCATCTTGCAATTCTCGACGGTTAGGATTGCGGTCATGACCTTGGTGATCGAGGCGATTTTGACCTGCTCATCGGCGCCGCGCCCATAGTAGACGGTGTCGTCTTTGCCCATGACGAGGGCATTGGTCGCATCGATATCGGGCAGGTTTTCGGCCGTGATGCCGCGCGCATCGGCGGTTTTGCCGCAAACATTGTCGGTCGTGAGCACTTGGGCGCCGGCGACGGTGGGCGCGCCAGCGGCAAGGGCGATAGCGCAGGCAAAGCCGGCGGCAAGCTGGGCTGAGCGCTTTACAAGAGAACTAAGGGTCTTCACAGATTTCGCTTTCGACGGGATGGTCTCTTCTGGAACTAGAGTATATCGTTTGCCGGCGCGGGCAATCGGCGCGCGGACGTGCGCGGCCCGTGTCTGCGCCCGAACGGACACATTGGTGCTTAAGGTCGACTTAATCGACCGCGCTTGTTGTGTGTGGCACGCGCCGCCTCGGGCATAATGGAGCGCGAGAGGAGCACGCATGAACGAGCGCATTTTGGTAGTTGATGACGAGAAAGCCATCGCCGACCTGGTTGGTATCTACCTTACAAAAGAGGGCTTTGATGTCCAGATTGCCTACAGCGGGGCTGATGCGGCCAAGGCGATTCTGGAGCAGGAGTTTGATCTGGCGCTGCTGGATGTCATGCTGCCTGATATCGACGGCTTTGAGCTGCTACGTACGATCCGTTCCAGCCATACCTATCCCGTGATCATGCTGACGGCGCGCGATGCCCAGCAAGACAAGATCGAGGGCCTTTCGCTTGGCGCGGACGATTATGTGGTCAAGCCGTTCCGTCCGCTTGAGCTCATCGCACGCGTGCACGCTCAGCTTCGTCGCTACACCAGCTACGGCAGCCGCGCACAGGCGGCCGAGTCGCCGACCATCCAGCTCGACGGCCTTGAGATCAACCGCGATGCTCGTTCCGTGACAGTGGACGGTTCACCGGTTCGCCTCACGCCCATCGAGTATTCCATCTTGCTGTATCTGGTCGAGCATCGTGGTAGTGTGGTGCCCGTGGAGGACCTGTTCCGCGCGGTGTGGAACGAGGACTTTATGCCCGGCTCCAACAATACGGTTATGGTGCACATTCGCCACTTGCGCGAAAAGATCGGCGACGATGCCCAAAAGCCGCGTTTTATCAAAAACGTCTGGGGCGTCGGCTACATCATCGAATAACACCTTTGATGGTGGGGAAGTGGATATGACAAAAGACGATAGGCGGGTATTCGAGGTGCCCGATCGACTCTTTGAATACGTAAGGGCGGTCGTTGACAACCGTGCGTTGGCGACGGTACTGCTCTTTATGCTGAGTCTGCTGCTCATCGGCATCGACAATATCGTTGGCATCTTGGCGGTGCTGCTCATTGGCTTTTTACTGATCGATCGATTCGAAATCGTTCGCCGCTGCGTGGTAATCGGCGGTGCCGCGTGGACCCTTACGCTGGCGATCGGGGCCCTGGCGCTTGGCGGTATTCGCGAGCCCGTGTTCTTTGATGCCGGCTTTGTGTTCAACATGCTTGGCTTTGTGCTGGCACTTGCCGTGTGCGTCCTGTTCTTTTGCGGGCGTGCCCTGTACTACCAGGGTTATGAGCAGGGCGAGAAGCATGCCGACCGCGTGATCGCCGCCCGCATTCAGGACCGTCTGATCGATAACCCCGACACCTGGGATAACATCGACGGCGACTTCTTGGAGGTCGAGGGCGCCCTTAACCGCGTGCGTGACCGTGAGCGCAAGGTGCAGCAAGCTCTGCGTGACGAGTCGCATCGCAAGGACGATTTGGTCACGTACTTGGCACATGACCTACGCACCCCGCTTGCCAGTGTGGTGGGCTATCTTTCGCTGCTGCAAGAGGCTCC
>CAUASQ010000194.1 GCA_958431945.1 uncultured Collinsella sp.
GTGCCGGTGCCGCGGGCATGTTCGGTGCCGTGACGGTGGATATTGAGCGTTCGGCGCTGAGCGAGCTCGGCGTGGATATGGCCGACGAGGTGCTGGTCGAGGCGCTGGCCGTCGCCGTGCTTGCCCGCGTGAACGCCTGGGCGGTTGCCGCCAACACACCACAGGGCGCTGCCGGCCCGCTGGCCCCGGTGCTGGGCGAGTACTTCGATATGGTGCCGCTGCTGGGTCGTCAGGTCGCGGCGGTGTCGCCCAACGGCCTGCCGCTCGCGGTCGGCGTGTTTGCGGGCCTGGACATCTGGGGTCGCGCGACCATCAAGACCGATGCCGGCGAGCAGGAGTTTCCGCCCGAGGCCGTGCGCATTCGCGGGCTGTAACGCGAGGCGTTCGTGCCCAAAGATAACGATGACAACGAAGCCCTTCTCGGCCTGCACCGGGGAGGGCTTTCGCGTGACTGCAGGGCGGCATCTCGGTCCTATTCCTCAAAACTGAAAAATTTTCGTTTTTGAGGAATAGGAAACATGCACGATATCGCTGTGCTGGGCGTATTGGAGGAGTCTCTATTCCTCAAAATTGAAAATATTTCAGTTTTGAGGAATAGGCTTGGTGAACGTTTGCGGGGGCTGTGGCATCGGGCGTGCTCGACTTAGGCCCCCGCCTTACCCCAGCTCCTGCATGCGGCGGTAGATTTCGCAGATGCCCTTAATGGTGAGCTGTCCATCGACCACGTCGAAGGCGTCGGTCGAATCGGCGACGATGCTGGCGAGGCCGCCCGTGGCGATAACGGTGGCATCCTCGCGGCCCAGCTCGCGCTTCATGCGCTCGACCAGGCCCTCGGCCATGGCGGCGGCGCCCATCACGGCGCCGACCTTGATGCACTCCTCGGTATCGCGGCCGATGGCATGCTCGGGCGCCTCGAGCGGCACGCTGGCGAGCTTGGCGGCACGGGCGGCAAGCGCGTCCATGGAGATGCGGATGCCCGGCGCGATCGCTCCGCCAATGTAATAGCCGTCCTCGTCGATGACGTCGATATTGGTTGCGGTGCCAAAGTCCACCACGATCGCCGGCGCGCCGTAGAAGGTCTCGGCAGCGACGGCGTTGGCGACGCGATCGGCACCTACTGCCTGGGGACGCGCCGCGCGCAGCTTGGTCACCGCGGCCGTCTGCGGCCCAATGACGATGGCGTCCGCGGCAATGCGGTCGGCCACGGCGTGCCATTCGCGCGAGAGCTGCGGCACCACGCCAGCAAAGGCGATCGCATCGACCGCGTCGAGCGAAAGGCCGTACATCTTAAAGAAACCCATCAGGCGCACATGGATCTCGTCGGCGGTATAGGAGCGGTCGGTGGGCATGCGCCACGACTGCACCAGCTCGTCTCCGTCAAACAGGCCCATGGCCGTCTGCGTGTTTCCCATATCGATAGCGAGCAGCATGTCTACTCCCGGTGTTGGCATAAAAGGACGCGCACCATTGTATACGTGCCGTCGACGGCGTTCGGCTGCGATTCGTTTACGGTGATAGGGGCTGAGGGGTTTAAATATGAAGGAATTATGCTCTACGAGATTTTCCTTGCCGTTTACCGAACTCCCGCGTAATATACTTTCTTGCGCACATGAGGCGCCCAGACATTGCGGGGTGGAGCAGTCTGGTAGCTCGCCGGGCTCATAACCCGGAGGTCGTAGGTTCAAATCCTGCCCCCGCGACCAAGAACTTGCAGCTCGTCGGCCTATCCGGCGAGCTTTTTTGTTATTCCGGGACCGTGTTTTCGGTCCAATTCTCGGCCTCTCAAACAAAATCTCGATCTGTAACATCTAGACCCGATTTGGGCGGCCAAGTGTTACAGATCGAGATGTTTCGGCAGGACGGTCTTCGTTTGTCTAAATCTGTAACACGAGGGACGGATTTTGCCGAGTTGTTGTTACAGATTGAGATTTTCTAGCAGGCGGGCCCCGTTTGTCTCGATCTGTAACATCTGGGGTTCATTTTGCTGAGTAACTGTTACAGATCGAGATCTTTCGGCAAGCTAGATTGGATTGTCTCGATCTGTAACAGGTAGGGGCCAAAGGTGGGTCTAGATGTTACAGATCTAGATTGTTGAGGATGGGACGAGATGAATATCTTTATCTGTAACAGTAAGACCCGGTTTTTGCCGAGTAACTGTTACAGATTGAGACAAACCGACGCCCCGCCCCGCCCCATCCACCTGCCGCCGCCTGCTATCCGCCGATTTCCGTTGCGCTGCCGCACTCCCATGCCATATCCTCTAGACAACTACGCGGCAACATCGCCGCCGCGCCTACAAGAGAGGAATGTCCATGACCGCACCTGCATCCAAGCTGCTCCAGCCCATTACGGTTGGCCCCCTTGAGCTCAAGAACCGCATTATGTTCCCGCCGCTGACCACCGGCTACGAGGAGCGCGACGGTTCCATCGGCGAGCGCAGCCTGGCTTTTTACGAGCGCTTGGCCCGCGGCGGCGTGAGCTACATCGTCATCGGTGACGTCGCTCCCGTCATGACCGCAAGCCCCACGCCCAAGCTGGCGACCGACGCCCAGATCCCCACGTTTAAGGCGCTGGCCGACACCGTTCACAAGCACGGTGCCAAGGTCGCGCTGCAGCTGTTCCATCCCGAGTACGACGTGCCCGGTGTCGGCCGCATGGTCATGGGCTCCATGGCCGCCGCCAAGGCCGCGCAGGAGGCCAAGGCCGCCGGCGACGAGGAGACCTTTGCCG
>CAUASQ010000195.1 GCA_958431945.1 uncultured Collinsella sp.
AGCCATAGCCTGCTCCAAGAGCTCGGCATGCTCCTCCTCGAAAACCGTCCCCACAGGGAAGGCGCGACGGAAGACGAAGTGGGAAATCGGACCGGCTACCAAAAGGTTCCACGGCAGCGCCATCACAAAATTATGCGGGATGTTGATCATCCAGATCGCGGGCACGGAATACAGGTTCGCAAGGATGCCGCCGGGCATGTGCGTCAGACCCTCGCAGGCACCGTACAGCGACATGATGATGACCATGGGAACGACCATGCAGGAGCTAACGGCGAGCGTCATGGCAAGCGGCGAGCTCTTGCCCGGCGCGACCAAGTACTTAAAGGCGAAACCCTTGGCGAGCGGGCTGGCGACGAACCAGTCGCAGCACATGGCAAAAATGTAGGCAACGGGGAAGCCGAGCCACGCGGCGGCAACGACCTCGCCGTTGATGGCCCTGTGCTGCAGGGCAACGTTGTAGATGCTCATCCAGAGCACCATGCAAAAGCACATGATAAAGGTGAACAGCAGGCTCTCTCGTTTGTTGATAGGCATAAAGGGCAGATTCCTCTCTGTGTTGTACCGCGGCGCCACGCAACAAAAACGGGCGGGCAAGATGGAGCTGTTGGAACTTCATCTCGCCCGCCCGTGGTACGCGCGTCTGCGACTACTTATGTGGTGGAACCAGCCTAGCACGAAACCCCCGCGCTTCGTAAGCGTTGAGTTTATGAAGATGCAGGGCACCAATAATCCCCCGACCCCATAAGTTGCGGTGGAATACGGACTGTTTTGACCCTTTAAGCAGCAATTCAGTCCCTATTTCACCGCAACTCATTTGGTGCAAAGTAACCTGTCCCCCTTGTACCAATTAGCTGGTGTGGCGCCAGCGAGGGTCGGTGAGCGTACGCGCCACACCCAGTCCAACGGGCAGAAACGCTACGATGAGCACTGCGCGCACAAACCAGCCGAGCATATTGACCGTGTCGAAGGTGCACATGTAATACATCGAGCGATACAGATACAAGCCCGGCACCATAATGACAATCGAAGGCACCGTGAGGGCGATGCGCGGGTAGGTGAGCTTGACTTCAGCCAAGCTTGCGAGCAGCCCCGATACCAGCGCGCCGATAAACGCTGCTGCCTCGGGAGGCATTCCCGTGCTGAGGCCCAGGAAGGGAATCATCGTCGGCGCATCGACAAGGGTCAGACGCAGGGTATTGGACACGGCGCCGATCAACCCAGCTGCCGCGGCCATCTTTACCGGGCTGTTGAACATCACCGAGAAGCCGAATACGCCAACGAAGCTCATCACCACGCGCAGGAGCGTAAGGGCAAGCGGCGAAAGGCCCAGTGGGGCAAAGTCGTCCGGCGCCAGGCCAACACACTCGGCAACCATCCAACCTACGAGGGTCGCCATCACAATAATCGATACGGCATATGAAAGGCGCTCGATACCGCTTCGCATGTCGAGCTTAGCGATGTCGAGGCCTGCCGTAATGAGCGGAAAGCCGGGAATCACAAAGAGCATGGCGCCGATATAGCCTTCTTGGTGCGACATTGCCCCCGGTATGACCTGGCCAAGGCCGAGCAATGCCAGCAGATACGAAACGCAAGCGAGCGCAACGCCGGTCGTCAGCGCGCTGAACTGACCAAGGCCTTGCTTGAGAATATGGGAACGGGCAAAGTTGCCGACACCCGCGCCCACAAACGCGCAGGCCATCTCGATAGGGCCGCCGCCGAGCAAAAAGACGAAGGCGCCGCAAGCACAAGCTGCCGCAAGGCCCTGTTGCCAGGGAGAGTAATCGGGTTTTGAACTCTCAACGGTCTTGAGCATCTCGTGGTATTCGTGCACGGTAAACCGGCGCCCATACGTCTCGATTTCCTTTAAGAAGCTCTCCATCATCCAAATGCGATGGGTATTGACTCCCGTTGTGGGCAGGCTGACAACCTCGTTAAAGCAGTGGCCATCTTCGATGCAGGTGCACTCAAACGACAGAAGACTTAAGTCAACGTGGATGGTGACACCGAGTACGGCGGCAACACGATTCATGGTATCGCGCACGCGCCAGGCACCCGTTCCGCTTGCCAGCATAAGCATGCCGGTGCGGCAGATGATGGATGACTTATCGGTGAGCGGCGCATCGACGGCAAGCTCATCGCCCGCCGTCACGATCTGGTGCCAGTCAGTTTTCATATGGAGCGCGCCGGCACGAACGCCGTGGTGCATGGGGGCTCTCGAAAGCAGCGAGTCAAGGCGCGAAGGCTGTGGGGGCTCCGTTAATTCGTCCTCGTCCTCGTCGGGCTCTTCATCGACCAGATCAAATGAGTCAAGCGATGCCGGCTCGCGACGATCGATTAGCTCCTCATCCTCATCATCAAAGTAATTGAACTGATCGAGCATGTCCTCTTCGATTGCACGCTCGCTCACATCGTCCATACAGGGGCTCCCTTCCTACCGACTAACCCCCATCCTAGGCAGCAACGGCTAAAGGAAACATAAAAGAGACGGCTGTCATGCGAGCCATGTGCGCAATATCCGTTGGGTAGTCGTTTAAGAACGTCCCCAATGACTACATCGATGTTCTAAGTGTCAACCAAGTCAACGCCGCAGATAGAGGACGGACAGCGAGCGACGTCCAGAGCGAACAAGTTGGCATGAAAAAGGCAGGGCATAGACCTTCTGGTCATGCCTTGCCTTTTGAATGACAAATTGTCGCTCTGGGCGGCGCGCAGCGTCGA
>CAUASQ010000196.1 GCA_958431945.1 uncultured Collinsella sp.
AGCCCAGATGGAGAGGGTCGCTATGTTATCCTTCTCAAACGGGTGAAATCTTGGGTTTTGGGTTGTAGTTCCAAGGTGGACAAACGTTTTTCCTGCACCAACGTGTAGTGAAGAACGGAAGAAGCCGGTAGTGCAAGCCGAAAATTCAAGAATTCAATAAGCAGCGGTGTGAGAGAGCGCCGCATTACACGTAACTAGGAGCGTGGTTACACAATGCAGGAGGCATGGGAAGGCTTCAAGGAAGGTATCTGGACGGGAGAGGTTGACGTCCGAGACTTCATCCAGAAGAACTACACCCCCTACGAGGGCGATGAGTCGTTCCTCGTAGGTCCGACCGAGCGTACCAAGGAGCTGTGGGGCGAGGTTCTCGACCTGCTGCTTAAGGAGCGCGAGCAGGGCGGTGTCCTCGATATGGACACCAAGACCGTCACGGGTATCGTGAGCCACCCCGCTGGCTACATCGATAATGCCCATCGCGACAAGGAGACCATTGTTGGCCTCCAGACCGACAAGCCGCTCAAGCGCGCGCTGCACGTCAACGGTGGTATCCGCATCGCTTGCCAGGCTGCCAGCCAGCACGGCTACAAGGTCGACGAGAACGTTGTCGAGCGCTACACCTTCGAGCGCAAGACCCACAACGCTGGCGTCTTCGATGTCTACACCCCCGAGATGCGCGCCTGCCGTTCGGCCCACATCATCACTGGTCTGCCCGATGGCTATGGCCGCGGCCGCATCATCGGCGACTACCGTCGTGTTGCCCTGTACGGCGTCGACTACCTGATCAAGGACAAGGAGGCCCAGAAGGCTTCCACCCCGACGGTCATGACCGCCGACAACATCCGCGATCGCGAGGAGCTGCAGGAGCAGATCCGCGCCCTCGGCGAGCTCAAGATGATGGCCGAGACCTATGGTTTCGATATTTCCAACCCTGCTACCAACACGCAGGAGGCCATCCAGTGGATGTACTTCGCCTACCTTGCTGCCGTCAAGGAGCAGAACGGCGCTGCTATGTCCATCGGCCGTACCTCTACGTTCATCGACATCTACGCTGAGCGCGACCTTGCCAACGGTACCTTCACCGAGGAGCAGATCCAGGAGTTCGTGGATCACTTCATCATGAAGCTCCGCATGGTCAAGTTCGCCCGTACCCCCGAGTACCAGGCCCTGTTCACCGGCGACCCGCAGTGGGTCACCGAGTCCATCGGCGGCATGGGTGTTGACGGCCGTACGCTCGTTACCAAGATGAGCTACCGCTACCTGCACACGCTCGAGAACATGGGCACCAGCCCCGAGCCCAACATGACCGTTCTGTGGTCGACCCGTCTGCCCGAGAACTTCAAGAAGTTCTGCGCCAAGACTTCTGTCGCCAGCTCCTCGATCCAGTACGAGAACGACGACCTCATGCGCGTCTATCACGGCGACGACTACGGCATTGCCTGCTGCGTGTCCTCCATGCGCATCGGCAAGGAGATGCAGTTCTTCGGCGCCCGCGCCAACCTGGCCAAGTGCCTGCTGTATGCACTCAACGGCGGTGTTGACGAGGTCTCCAAGAAGCAGGTCGGCCCCAAGTATCGCGCCGTCGAGGGCGATACGCTCGATTACGACGACGTTGTGGCCAAGTACAACGACATGATGAAGTGGCTCGCTGGCGTGTACGTCAACTCGCTGAACATCATTCACTACATGCACGACAAGTACTGCTACGAGCGCATCCAGATGGCTCTGCACGACAAGCACGTGCACCGCTGGTTCGCTACGGGCATCGCTGGCCTTTCCGTCGTGGCTGACTCCCTGTCCGCCATCAAGTACGCCAAGGTCCACCCCGTCCGTGACGAGAACGGCATCATCGTCGACTTCGAGACCGAGGGCGAGTTCCCCAAGTATGGTAACGACGACGACCGCGTCGACCAGATCGCTCACGACGTTGTGCACCAGTTCATGGAGTACATCCGCATGAACGACACCTACCGCAACTCCGTGCCCACGACCTCGGTTCTGACCATTACCTCCAACGTCGTGTACGGTAAGAAGACCGGCTCCACGCCCGACGGCCGCAAGGCTGGCCAGCCGTTCGCCCCGGGTGCTAACCCCATGCACAAGCGCGATAGCCACGGTGCCATCGCTTCGCTGTCTTCGGTTTCCAAGCTCCCGTTCCGCGATGCTCAGGACGGCATCTCCAACACCTTCTCCATCATCCCGAGTGCGCTCGGCAAGGAGGATCAGGTGTTCTTTGGCGATATCGACCTTGATCAGCTGGGCGAGTAACTATTGTTAGTGCTATACTAACAATAACGATTACTGATTAGTGCGCCGGTTTCGGCCGGCGCCTATCGATCGAAGGAGACACATTATGAAGGTTTCTGAAGTTTCCGAGACTCAGGCCGATAACCTGGTCCACATGCTCGACGCTTACGCCGAGAAGGGTGGCCACCACCTGAACATCAACGTCTTCAACCGTGAGACGTTGCTCGACGCTCAGGCTCACCCCGAGAAGTACCCGCAGCTGACCATTCGCGTTTCCGGCTATGCCGTGAACTTCCACACGCTCACCAAGGAGCAGCAGGACGAGGTCATTGCGCGTACCTTCCACAACAAGTTCTAAAGGGATTTAACTCCCGCAGGATCGCCGGGACTGTTTGGGCTATCTCCCAAAACGTCCTCGGACATGCAAAGGGCTCCGCTGCGCGCTTCGCGCGGCGGAGCCCTTTGCGTCCTG
>CAUASQ010000197.1 GCA_958431945.1 uncultured Collinsella sp.
CGCCGCGCTATCCTAGTGCAACCCTTACGAAAGGAACGCCATGCGTCTGCCCATGAATACCTCGCTTGCCACGCTCAAGCCCTCCGGTATCCGCCGGATTAACGCGCTCGCCGCCCAGCATCCGGGGTGCATCGCGCTCGCGCTCGGCGAGCCCGATTTTCCCACGCCCGATGTGATTAGCGCCGAGGTGACCGCCGCACTGGACCGCGGTGACACGCACTATCCGCCCAACAACGGTCGCCCCGCCCTGCGTGAGGCGTTGTCTGCCTACATGGGGGGCGCGGGCCTGGCGTTTTCCGCCGATGAGGTCATCCTGACCGACGGTGCGACCGAGGCACTGTCGGCAACATTCATGGCTATGCTCAACCCCGGCGACGAGGTCATTATCCCCACGCCGGCCTTTGGCCTGTACGAAAGCATCGTCGTGGCCAACCACGCCAAAGCGGTCTTTTTGGATACGGAGCCTACGCAATTCCAGATTGACGAGGACGCACTTCGTGCCTGCGTGACGCCGGCGACCAAGGCCATCGTCATCTGCTCGCCCAACAATCCTACGGGCTGTATCCTCAACGCGGCTTCGCTCGACGCCGTGGCGCACGTGGCGGAGCAGATGGGCATCTACGTGGTCTGCGACGACGTATACAACCGCCTGGTCTATGTGGATGGCTACGAGCGCTTTGCCCAGCGTCACCCGGAGCTGCGTGAGCAGACGGTCGTCATCGAGAGCTTCTCCAAGCCCTGGGCTATGACCGGCTGGCGCCTGGGCTGGCTCGCAGCGGCAACCCCCGTCATCGCCGAGATCGCAAAGGCCCACCAATACTTAGTATCGAGCTCCGTCTCCTTTGAGATGGACGCCGCGGCCCGAGCCCTCACCGTCGACCCAACCCCCATGCTCAAAGTCTACCGAGCTCGTCGCAAACGTGTACTCGCAGCCTTAAACGCCATGGGCCTCGACGTAGTTGAACCGGCGGGAGCCTTCTACGCCTTCCCCAGCATCAAACAGTACGGCCTAACCAGCGAAGCCTTCTGTATCAAAGCCATCAAAGAAGCAAACGTAGCCCTAGTTCCCGGAAACTGCTTCGGCACCGAAGGCCACATCCGCCTAAGCTACTGCGTCTCCGACAAAGACCTAGACGAAGGACTAGCCCGCCTGTCCAACTTCGTTTCAACCCTGTAGCCCTCAGGGACGCAACACATCAGCCCACCGACTCAAGCATTATGAGTGGGGGCGTCAGCCAACGAAAACCCGGGCTGCCCAAAGTCAACGCAGGCACGCGCCGCCGAAGGCCAGGCGCAAGGTTTTCGTAGATTCCGCACGAGCCGAAGAGCACTTAATGTGCTCTTCGTGCGAGCCAGGACTTGACCGAGCGAAAACCTTGCGCCTGGCCTTCGGCGGCGCGTGCCGGATGGTGGAATTGTGTGCAGCCCGGTTTTCCGTTGACCGACGCCGGGGTCCCCGCCATAATACTTTCGGTTCACGCACGAATCCGCTGCCAGAGACAGCCGGTGCAAACGGGCATCGCCCGCGAGCTTAATGGGATATCCCGCCAGCCGAGGTGGTCGAGTAGATATGTCTTCTCGCCCCCGTCGCTCATGCAGCGCGGGGGCTTTCTTTTTGGACATGCCCCCGTCACGTCCTTGTGGCGGACCGTGCCCGGAAAGAATTCGAGGAGGTGTAATTCATGCCCCAGCAGTACAAAATCGACAAGGTTGCAGAGATCGAGTCCCGTATCGCCGAGAACGCCGGTCTGTTCGTCGTCAACTACAACGGTCTGACGGTTAAGCAGGCTCAGGAGCTGCGTCATCAGCTTCGCGAGTGCGGCGCCGAGATGAAGGTCTACAAGAACAACCTGGTCAAGATCGCCCTCAAGAACCAGGAGCAGCCCGAGATCGACGAGATTCTCGCCGGCCCCGTCGCTTATGTGTTCTACGAGACCGAGCCGGTCGAGGCCGCTAAGGCCCTTAAGGACTTCTCCGCTAAGTCCAAGGGCGTCCTTGAGATCAAGGGCGGTATCTCCGACGGCAAGGCCGTTTCCGCTGATGATGTTAAGGCTATCGCCGAGCTGCCCACCAAGGATCAGCTTCTCGGCCAGATCGCCGGTCTCATCTCCGGTTTCGCTCGCGACATCGCTGTCTGCGTCAACGGCGTTTCCTCTGGTCTCGCTCGTTCAATTCAGCAGGTCTCCGAGCAGAAGGCAGCCTAGTTGCTGTTTTCACCCGCGGCGGCAACGCCGCACCCCTGGCGCATTCGCGCTGTGTTTTAACTGATCTCCGTGCATTCGCACGGAAACCGAAAGGACTTAGAAATGGCTAAGCTTACCACCGATGAGATCATCGATGCTCTTAAGGAAATGACCCTTCTCGAGGCTTCCGAGCTCGTCAAGGCTATCGAGGACACCTTCGGCGTTTCCGCCGCTGCTCCTGCCGCTGTTGTCGCCGCTCCCGCTGCTGGCGCTGCTGAGGCCGAGGAGAAGACCGAGTTTGACGTCGTGCTCGAGGGCTTCGGCGACAACAAGATCCAGGTCATCAAGGCCGTCCGTGAGCTCACCAACCTTGGTCTGAAGGAGGCCAAGGAGGTCGTCGAGGGCGCTCCCAAGGCTGTTCTCGAGGGTGCCAAGAAGGAGGACGCCGAGGCTGCCAAGGAGAAGCTCGAGGCTGCTGGCGCTGCTGTCACCCTCAAGTAATCAGGCT
>CAUASQ010000198.1 GCA_958431945.1 uncultured Collinsella sp.
CCGACGCGCCGGTCATCACCGGCACGAGCCCCGAGGTCTTTGCGCACTACGGCCTGACGGGCGCCGGAATCGCCAAGACGGTCGCCGAGTTCCTCGGCAACTAGTAGACACAGACGCTGCGCGGCCGCCAAGCACCGCACCTTGCCGTTCAAACCGTC
This sequence comes from uncultured Collinsella sp., assembly GCA_958431945.1. Lineage (GTDB taxonomy): Bacteria > Actinomycetota > Coriobacteriia > Coriobacteriales > Coriobacteriaceae > Collinsella. The sequence continues at coordinate 159 of CAUASQ010000198.1, forward strand.
GCTTGCGTACGCAAAGTACGCGGCGCTCCTCTTTCACGGCAATCTGCGGCACTTGGTGGCCGCTCGCTCCTTGTCCGCCAGGCTGTCTTTGATTTGGCGGAAGGAATGGGAGAGTACATGAGTAAATACATCATCGGAATCGATCAATCCACGCAGGGCACCAAGGCGCTGCTGGTGGACGAGGGCGGCCATTTGATTCATCGTGCCGATCGCTCGCATCGCCAGATTGTCAACGAGGCCGGCTGGGTGAGCCATGATCCGGCCGAGATTGCCGCCAACGTGCTGGCCGTGGCGCGTGCCGTGGTGGAGGAGACCGGGGTCGACCCGGCCGACATTGCCGGTATCGGCATCTCCAACCAGCGCGAGACCACCGTTGCCTGGAACCGCGCGACGGGCGAGCCGCTGTGCGACGCCGTGGTGTGGCAGTGCGCCCGCGCCCGCGAGCTGTGCGACGAGCTGGCCGCGCGCGAGGGCGTGGCCGAGCTGGTGCGCGACACCACGGGCCTGGTGCTCTCGCCCTACTACCCGGCTGGCAAGATGGCCTGGATCCTCGCGAACGTTCCTGCGGCTGCCGAGGCCGCGGCGGCGGGCGAACTGTGCCTGGGCACCATCGATGCCTGGGTGGTCTGGACGCTCACGGGCGGCGCGGAGTTCCGCTGCGACTGGTCTAACGCCAGCCGCACGCAGCTCTTTGACCTGCGCCGTGGCTGCTGGAGCGAGCCGGTGTGCGAGGCCTTTGGCGTCGACGTGGCCTGTCTGCCGCAAGTGACCGATTCCGATGGCCTGTTCGGCACGACGGACCTGGGCGGCTTTTTGCCGGCGCCCGTGCCCATTCACGGCGTGCTCGGCGACAGCCACGCCGCCCTGTTTGCCCAGGGCTGTCATAGCCGCGGCATGGCCAAGGCGACCTATGGCACCGGCAGCTCGGTCATGATGAACGTCGGCGACGAGTTCGTTGCCAGCTCGCACGGGCTTTCGAGCTCGCTCGCATGGCGCATGGACGGCGTGACCGAGTACGTGCTCGAGGGCAACGTGAGCTATGCCGGCGCCGTCAAGACGTGGCTGCGCGACGACCTGGAGCTCATCAACAACCCCGAGGAAGTTACCGATCTGTGCTACGCCGCCAATCCGGCGAGCCACGTCTACTTTGTGCCGGCGTTTACCGGCTTGGGCGCGCCGCACTGGGCGAGTGACGCCGAGGGCTGCGTCTTTGGCATGACGCGCACCACCGGTCGCGCGGAGTTCGTGAAGGCTGCGGACGAGTCGATTGCCTATCAGATCTTTGACGTGATCGATGCGATGGTCGAGGATTCGGGCACGGCATTGGCAGAGCTTCGCGTTGACGGCGGTCCCACGCGCGACGCGTACCTGATGCAGTTTGAGAGCGACTTGGTTGGCTCGCCCATCCGCATCGCGAGCAACGATGAGATGAGCGGCCTGGGTGCGGCTTGGGCCTGCGGCATTGCGCTGGGCATGTACGCGCGCGATGTCGTTGACGTCTATGGGGCCCGCGGCATCGTGGAGTCTGCCATGACCGCCGACGAGCGCGCCAAAAAGATCGCTGGCTGGCGTCACGCCGTAGCCGCCACCATCTCGTACACTGCCTAGGCGGCTGCGCGGCGCTCGCCTTCCGCAGGCTATTCCCTGAATCTTATCTTGCTTTCTGGGGCGGGGATTAGAAAATCATTGGTCCTCGTGCCAGGCAGCTCATTTGGGACGGGCTTTTTTGACTGGTATGATTGGTGCGACCATTCGAACCAGCTAAAAGAGCCCGTCCCAAATTGACTACCGAGAGGATCTGCCATGGAGCGCATCGCGAGTTTTTCCGTTGACCATCTGCTGCTTGAGCCCGGCGTGTATGTGAGCCGCATCGACCGCGATCCGGCGACCGGTGCTGCCGTCACCACGTTTGACCTGCGCCTGACCACGCCCAACAAGGAGCCGGTCATGAACACCGCCGAGTGTCACACCATTGAGCACCTGGGCGCGACGTTCCTTCGCAATCATGCCGAGTGGTCGAGCCGCATTGTCTACTTTGGCCCCATGGGCTGCCGCACGGGCTTTTACCTCGTCGTATTTGGCGAGGTGACGAGCGAGGAGATCCTGCCGCTCGTGCGCGAGCTGTTCGAGTTTGTCGCCGACTTTGAGGGTGATGTCCCCGGAGCCGCTCCCGAGGAGTGCGGTAACTACCTGGATCAGAATCTCCCCATGGCAAACTGGCTCGCGCGCCGTTACCTCGACCGCGACCTGGCCGATATCGACGAGAAGCACCTGCACTATCAGCAGGCGTAAGGCTGCTGGTAGGAATAGCGTTTGCGCCAGAAGCGCTCCCGCTCTTTGTGGGGCGCTTTTTCATGCTGGGCGCTCAAAACGGAACGAGATAGTTCTAGAATGTTCATACTGTCACATAAACGAACAGGAGCGAGCATGCATATCTACTCTGTATCAGATCCCGAGTTCAAGTCCTATGGCAACGTTTGGGATAACGTTCCGTCCGAGCTTA
>CAUASQ010000199.1 GCA_958431945.1 uncultured Collinsella sp.
GCGGCGTCGACCACGCGGTAGAAGAGCTGCGCGAGCAGCGGCATCAAGAACACCGTGATGGCGCCGGCGGCAACCATAACCGACGCGATGTCTTGCGACAGTGCACCCGCGTTGACGGCAACGCTCGTAACGGCAACGATGATCGGTAGCGCCGTGGTGCAGTACAGGGCCACGGTAATGCGACCATACGCCGACACATCGCGCGTCCCAGGACAAATGCTCATAGAAATAAGAATGGGCACGGCACGAATAATCAACAACGCCACGATAAAGCCCACGAGCAGACCCGGGCGCGACGCCACGGCCGTCAGATCGATCTTTGCGCCCGATACGGTAAAGAATACCGGAATCAAAAAGCCGTAGGCCAGGCCGTCGAGCTTGGTCTCGAGCGTATGGTTGCCCTCGGGGATGATGTAGCGCAAGACAAAGCCGGCGGCAAAAGAACCCAACACGATGTCGAGATCAAAAACGGCCGAGAACGCCACGAGCGTGACCAGGATGAGCACCGTCAGGCGCACGAAGGTCTGCGACGTGGTATCGGCGCGTTCCTCGACAAACGCAAAGAAGCGGCTGCCGACGCGCTTGGAGCGGCTCGGGACCACGGCCAGCAACACGCAGACCACCGCAAACAAGCCAAGGATTACAAGCGTTTGGATGCCGGTGCGGGCAGACAGCAGCACCGACATGGCAAGCACAGGGCCGAGCTCACCCCAGGTGCCATACGCGAGAATCGAGTCGCCCACGCGCGTGCCGGTGAGCGAGCGCTCACGCATGATGGGCACGAGCGTACCGAGCGCCGTCGAAGTGAGGGCAAGCGTCACGGCGATACCGTCGAAATGGCTGACCGAGAACCACGGGGTAAAGCGCACGGCAAGCCAGACGATACCAAACGTGACGACCCACGTCGCCAAGCCGTAGCGCCCCTCGACGCCCGTGATGCTCTTGGGGTCGATCTCAAAACCGGCAAGCAGGAACAAGAAGGCCAGGCCCAGCTCGGACACAAGCGAGACCTCGACATCTACATGGATGACGCCGAGCATATGGGGTCCCAGCACCGCGCCGAGCACGAGCAAAAAGACCGTCTCGGGAACGGGTTTTCCGGGAATCGCCGAGGCGATAAAAGGACTCGCAAAGGCCACGAGTGCGATGATGGCGAGCGAAACGAATGCCATGTGATGCCTTTCTCTTGTTTGCGCTTCACTGTAGCACCCTCGCCGTCCTCAACGCGCCGCGAGCTGTCGTATCATAGTGAGGTTTACAAACATGTGGCTCAAGGCGACCGCAGGGCAGACCCCGCAAACCGACCGCTGCCGCATACCGTACCGTACGCCCAACCGATCAGGAAGGCAGGAACCAATGGTCTCTCGTATCTACGTGGAGAAGAAACCCGGGTTCGACGTCGAGGCTCAGCAGCTCAAGGGTGAGCTGACCGAAATTCTCGGCATCAAGGGCATCGAGGCCCTGAGGATCATCAACCGCTACGACGTCGAGGGCATCGACGAGGAGCTTTTCCGCTCCTGCGTGCCGACCGTCTTTAGCGAGCCCCAGGTCGATGTGACCTACGACGAACTCCCCGCAAGCGATGGCGCCGTCTTTGCCGTCGAATTCCTGCCTGGCCAGTTTGACCAGCGCGCCGACTCCGCCAGCGAGTGTGTGCAGCTCATCAGCCAGGGCGAGCGCCCCGCCGTGCGCTCCGCCAAGGTCTATATGATCTCGGGCGCTCTGGACGAGGCCACCATCGATGCCATCAAGCACTACGTGGTGAACCCCGTCGAGGCACGCATCGCCTCGCTCGACCTGCCCGAGACGCTGTACATGGAGACCCCCGAGCCCCAGCCCGTCGAGGTGCTCGACGGCTTCCGCGAGCTCGACGAGGCCGGCCTTGCCGCCTTTATCGCCGATCGCGGCCTTGCCATGGACGAGGCAGACATCGCCTTCTGCCAGCAGTACTTCCGCGATGAGGACCGCGACCCCACCATCACCGAGATCCGCGTGATCGACACCTACTGGTCCGACCACTGCCGCCACACCACCTTCGGCACCGTCCTGGATGACGTGACGATCGACGACGCCGTGGTGCAGCAGGCCTTCGACCGCTACATGGAGATGCGCCACGAACTCGGCCGCGACGCCAAGCCCGTCTGCCTCATGGACATGGGCACCATCGGCGCCAAGTACCTTAAGAAGACCGGCGTCATGACCGATGTCGACGAGTCCGAGGAGATCAACGCCTGCACCGTCAAGGTGAAGGTCGATGTCGACGGCGAGGACCAGGACTGGCTGTTCCTGTTTAAGAACGAGACCCACAACCACCCGACCGAGATCGAGCCCTTCGGCGGTGCCGCCACCTGCGTGGGCGGCGCCATCCGCGACCCGCTCTCGGGCCGCAGCTACGTGTACCAGGCCATGCGCGTCACCGGCGCCGGCGACCCCACCGTCCCGGTTTCCGAGACGCTCGAGGGCAAGCTGCCGCAGCGCAAGCTCGTGACCACTGCCGCCGCCGGCTACTCCAGCTACGGCAACCAGATCGGCCTTGCCACCGGCCAGGTCAACGAACTCTATCACCCCGGCTACGTGGCCAAGCGCATGGAGGTCGGCGCCGTCGTGGGCGCTACCCCGGCAAACCACGTGCGCCGCGAGTGCCCCGCCC
>CAUASQ010000200.1 GCA_958431945.1 uncultured Collinsella sp.
CTCGCCATGCACAGCTGCGAGATGGCCTCGAGCGTGTGAAGCCAGCCGATAAGCGCCGGCTCGCTCACGGTAAGGTCTGCTGCGGTGACACCGTCGGCCACAACATTATTGGCCCAGTAGTGCGGGGCCTCCATATCAAACCCGGGCACGCTCTGTTGCAGGTAGTCGGCCGTACTCGTCTCGAGCTTCATCAAGTCGCCCAGGCAGGCATCGACGGGCGTGTCCGCCAGGATGATGGCGAGCAGCTGCGCATCGACGGCAAGTGCATCGACGCGGACGATCTTGAGCAGCTCATCGCGCATATCGTCGAACAGACGGTTGCGCGTCTGCTCAAACTCCTCGTCGCTGCCCATGTCCTCGATGCGGCGAAGCTCGTCAAGCAAATGACGATGAACGCCGGCATAGGACAGCAGCGCTTGGGCATGCTCGGTCTGCGCATACTTGTGAGGGTTTGCGCTGATGTCGTTATGGACAAGCTCGCGTGCTGCATCGGTGAGTTCGGGGTGCGACGCCAGATAGGTGCGCTCCAGATAGGCGGGGATGTAGACGCTCGGATCCATTAGAGGTCTCCTCCCTTAAACGGCAATCCCTGTTCGGCCGCGCGCAGGATTCGTTCGTCGATCTGGGAGCGCACGATGTCGTTGGTGGCGACCCAGGCGGCAAAGCTGGCGTTGTCGGGCGCGCCTAGGCCCTCCTGCAGCACCGGCGTCGCCTCGGACAGGGCAAGGACAAGCTCGTCGGTGGAGCCCGGACCTACGTTGACGCGAGCATAGACGCCATCGGGAAACTCGGTTTGGAAGTAGAGCGCCTCGGCTGCGTGCGGGCATGAGCGCACCAGGATGCGCAGGTAGTGCTCGGCGCCCTCGTAATCCAGCTCGCGCCAGGCTGCGCTCATCAGCGCGATGAGCGTCCACGGGTCCAGGTCGCGCTCCGCATCTTTGGGGCGGCGGCGCAGCGGGGTATTCGCGAGATAGGGTACGGAGTGGGCGGAGCGAAAACGCTTGAGCTCCTCGGCAGGGTATTCAAGCTTTGCCATGGCAAGCATCGCAGTATGGCGGACGCCGGCGGGGTCGTTGGGCGCAAAGTCCAGGCTGCGGTTTGCGGCTTCGAGCGACATGCGATAGCGGCCGCTAATGAGGGCACGCGACGCAAGGGCGGCAAGCCAGCGCAGGTAGGGGCGGCGCATAAGGTCGCCTGCGGCCTCGCGCTCGTAGGGGTCCTGCGCCGAGGCAATCTTGAGTGCCAGGTCGTGCTCGACTTCATCGCGCTTGGATACCAAGTACTGTACGTACTCTTCGTTGGAGTTGGCGGTGAGGGCGGTCAGCATGCGCTGAGCGTCCCAGTTGGTCGGGTCGAGCGCGGCTGCCTCGCGAAGCATGTTCTCGGCAGCGGTCTCTTCTTGCTCTGCCTGGGTATCGTCAGGGATAAAGGGAATACGGTAGTCGACAGCCTCGACCACTTTGGCAATGAGGTGCCCGGCGCGGTCGCGGTCGTGCACGATGAGCGGCGCGGGGTTGCGGGTGAATTGTTCCATCAGACGCTCTACGGCGGCACCGTCGGTGAGCGGGATATTGTCGCGGCGCAAGGCCTCAAGAACGAGGCGATGGCAATCCTCTTGAATGGGATCGAATGCCATGGGGCCTCCTTTGCTGCGGTTAGGGTTCAAATTTCTCTATATAAGGCTCTAGTTTACCCGCATGTGGCACACCGGGGGTGCCGCACTTGGACATGCACCTTTGCACCACGAAGACGGATGTCAGACGGATGTCGCACAAATGTCGGCACCTTGGACGACTGAGTGGTATCACGGTGCCGCAAACGGTCGATTTTTGGCGGCGAACGGGGCGCATTTTGGAGTGGCACAGTCCTGCCCGGGATATGTGGTCAACCTTGATAAAACGTTTGCCCAGCTTGGGAGTATGGATGCCGCACAAGGGTCTTCAGGGATAGAAAAAACGTTTCATCATTGTTGGCTTTAGGTGAATAACTGACCAACCAGAACGGTAAAATAGTGTTTGTCTGAGCGTTGAGACGTTTAGACATCGCGCATTGTCATCGCCGGCAACGCGCAAAACGGTCCTAACGGAGCCAATCGGGTGCTCCGTTATATACGCAAGTCTAAGAGGGGCTTGTTTAGGAGGCACAGTATGGGACGTTTTACCAATCCTCGCGATCTGTACTTTGGTGAGGGCGCTCGCCACGAGGTGAAGAACCTCAAGGGCAAGAAGGCCATCATCGTTTCTGGCGGTAGCTCTATGCGCCGCGGCGGGTTCCTGCAGGACGTTGAGGCCGACCTCAAAGAGGGCGGCTTCGAGGTCAAGCTGTTCGAGGGCGTCGAGTCCGATCCGTCCATCGAGACGGTCATGAAGGGCGCCGAGGCCATGCGCGAGTTCGAGCCCGACTGGATTATCGCCATCGGCGGCGGCTCTCCCATCGATGCCGCTAAGGCCATGTGGGTCTTCTACGAGTATCCCGAGGAGTCCTTCGATAACATCATCCAGCCGTTCAGCTTCCCTGAGCTGCGTCAGAAGGCTCACTTCTGCGCCATCTCCTCTACCTCCGGTACCGCTACCGAGGTCACTGCCTTCTCCGTCATCACCGACTACGCCAAGGGCATCAAGTACCCGCTGGCCGACTTCA
>CAUASQ010000201.1 GCA_958431945.1 uncultured Collinsella sp.
GACTAGGTGAATAGCAAAAGCCCCGCAGTCGGAGCGGACTGCGGGGCTCATGAAGAGAGGCTAGTTTGTGGGCGCTTTGCCTAGCGCCCACGAGAGAGGCAACAGAGTAGAGACTACTCGTGAATGCGGGTACCGGAGAGGCCAGCCATGGTCTCGGCGGCCTTGTCCAGAGCGCCGATGATGCAGGTGCGGCCCTTGCGGGAACGGGCAAACTTGATGGCAGCGCGAACCTTGGGCTCCATGGAGCCCTTGCCGAACTGGCCCTCGTCGGCCAGGCGCTCGGCCTCGTCGGCGGTGAGGTCCTCGAGCTCCTCCTGGTTGGGCTTGCCAAAGTTGATGGCGACATGCTCAACGGCGGTCAGCAGGAACAGAACGTCGGCGTCGCAGTCCTCGGCCAGCAGCTCGCCGCCCAGGTCCTTGTCGATGACGGCGGGAACGCCCTTGTAGCAGCCCTTGTTCTCGTAGTCGCGGACGACGGGGATGCCGCCGCCACCGCAGGCGATGACGATGAACTCGTTGTCGAGCAGGTTGAGGATGGAGTCAGCCTCGACGATCTTCTTGGGATCGGGGGAAGCGACGACGCGACGCCAGCCGCGGCCGGAATCCTCGACGAAGACCTTGGAGGGATCCTCGGCCATGAACTCCTTGGCCTGCTCCTCGGTGTAGAAGGGGCCGATCGGCTTGGTCGGATTCTTGAACGCGGGATCATCCGGATCGCACTCGATCTGGGTGACGACGGTGGCGGCGTGCCAACGCTTATAGCGCTTGTGCATCTCGCGGCCGATGCCCTGCTGCAGGTGATAACCAATGTAGCCCTGGGACATGGCGCCGCACTCGGGCAGCGGCATCTCGGGGGTACCGATGGCGTCGTGGGCAGCGGCGAAGGCGTTCTGGATCATGCCGACCTGCGGGCCGTTGCCGTGGGTGATGATGATCTCGTTGCCCTGCTCGATGAGACCGAGGAGAGCGTGGGCGGTGTTGCTCACGGCCTCGATCTGCTCGACGGGGTTGTTGCCGAGGGCGTTGCCGCCAAGGGCGACGACAATACGATCGGGCTTGCCAAGAGGCTTAGACATTGCTGGAATCCTTTCTGTAAAAGGCCTACAACCCATTAATAACCCGCGTCCGTGCGATACGCGAGTTTATTAAGGTTTATATTCTCTTTATCGCTCATTTTATTCATTTTGAAAATAGTTGAACGGTGAACGGTCGCTTTTACCCGCTCAGCGTAAAGAAACCCAGCTCAAGCATATCTACGTCATTTACGTGCAACTTTATTTTAATAGAGCAGGGATTAGACCAGATTATGCAAACTATATCTTTGCTAAACATAAAATAGGCAGCGCAAAATCTTACTCGCACTATACGAGATTCTATGCACTTATTGGACGAGTATGCAGCCCTGCAATAACATGGCGTTTTTCATCCAACTTAAGGAATAGACGAGTGCCTTTGCCGCGCGTCGGCCGGCAGCCGGCGAGCCGTCTCGTCGATCGCCGCTTCCAGAAAATCAAAAACTGATATTGCGCGCGCAATTGCGGCATGGTACTTTAGCGAAGAACAGCGCGGGCTGGGGCGACAGAGATCTGTCGTGAAGTTTGGGTTCGGCGACCCCGCCGCTGTCTTCTCCTTATCCGCCAGCGAGCCCCTTGAGCGACGGATTGAGGAGGTCCTTACTATGACAAAAATGCTCAAGATCACGCTGAATGGCGAGACGTTTCTCGCCGACATGCTCTGGGACAAGGCTCCCGAGGCATGCAAGCTGTTCGAATCGTCCTGTCCGGTCGAGTCACGTATCTTTTCGGCCAAGATCTGCGATGCCGAGGTAACCTATCCCGTATCGGGCCCCATCGCCAATTACGAGCACATCGAGAACCCCGTCTTTCACGAGCCGGCGGGCGCCGTGAGCTGGTATGGCGGATGGTCGTCAATCTGCATCTTCTTTGACGTGTGCGAGCCCTTTGGCACCTGCAACATGTTCGCCCGCATCTGCGAAGCCGACCGCGAGCGCTTTGCCGTTGCTTGCCGCAATGTTTGGGACAACCAGGGCATGCACATCAAAAACGAAATCGTCGAGATCGAAGCGGAGGCCTAAAGATGATGGATATCAACACCCTGCTCGCACTCGACCTTGCCGAGTACACCACTGCACTTGAGGCCCTCGCCGACCAGATGATGCTTGAGGAACCACGCGATATCGACTACATGCGCCGCCGCAAGCTCGACACAGGCCGCGAATTCGCCGTCTGGAACTTCACCGTCGGCTACTGCATGAACGCCGCCGACGCCCTCTCCCTCCTGCGAGCCCAGGCCAACGAAAACGCCAACGACGGCACCGCCGACCTCGCAACGATCAACAACAGCGCCGCGCGCCTGTGCGACTGGTTCTCGGGCGCCTTCGACGTCACCGGCAAAATGGATGACACCACGGCAATCCTCGCCCACAGCCGCGACCTCTACGCCCAGGTAGAGACTCACGAACAGTTTGCAGCCCTCACCCGCGCCACCGAGCGCTATCTGGTCCAGCTCCAATTTTGGGTCGACCGCCAGATTCCCTGGCCGGCCATTAGCGACCTCGTCCACGGCTACCGCCTACGCACGGAGTCCGGCGAGACAAGGTAA
>CAUASQ010000202.1 GCA_958431945.1 uncultured Collinsella sp.
CCGCCCTCGGTCGTGCGCGCGGCGACAATCGACGGGATGTCGAGCGCCTCGGTAATGTCGCGCTCAAAGAGCGGGCTTGCCTCCTGGAACACTTCAAACGGCAGGTCCTCAAGATTGCAGCCGCGCTTCTCACACATCAGAACCAGATGCCCCACCACGGCATGTGCCTCGCGGAACGGCAGACCACGCTTGGCCAGGTAATCGGCAACATCGGTGGCGGCAAGGTGACCCACGCCGCATTCGCGCGCCATGGCATCCTCGTTGACGGTCCAAGTCGAAATCATACCAGCCATAACCGACAGGCACTGCATGAGCGTATGAGCGGTATCGAGCGCGCCCTCCTTGTCCTCCTGCAAGTCCTTGTTATAAGCAAGCGGCAGGCCCTTCATGGTTACCAGCAGCTGCACCAGGTTGCCGTACACGCGACCGCTCTTGCCGCGGATAAGCTCGGCAAAGTCGGGGTTCTTCTTCTGCGGCATGATGGACGAGCCGGTGGAGTACGAGTCGGAAAGCGTGATAAAGCCAAATTCGGAGCTCGACCACAGCACGATCTCCTCGGAAAGACGCGACAGGTGCATCGCCATGACGGATCCGGCGTAATGCAGATCGAGCAGGAAATCACGGTCGGAAACCGCATCGAGCGAGTTGGGAATCACGCCCGCAAAACCAAGTTCGGCAGCCGTCATCTGGCGATCGAGCGGATAGCTCGTACCGGCAAGCGCGGCAGCACCCAGCGGGCAGTTGTCGGCGGCATCAAAGGCGGCCTTCAGGCGCGTAAAGTCGCGCGCGAACATCCAGGAATACGCCAGCAGATGATGCGACAGCAGCACGGGCTGAGCGTGCTGCATGTGCGTGTAGCCCGGCAAAATCACCTTGTCGTACTTCTTAGCCGCATCCACCAGCACATGGCGCAGCTCTAGATTGGCCTCCATGAGCTCCTTGGCCAGCGCCTTGACGCCCAGTCGCGTATCGGTCGCCACCTGGTCGTTGCGCGAACGCCCAGTATGCAAGCGCTTGCCAGCCTCGCCGATGCGACGCGTCAGCTCGCTCTCGATGGACATATGAATGTCTTCGTCGTTGATGTCGAAGGTAAAGTTGCCGGCATCGATATCCTGTTCGATTCCGGTCAGGCCCTCGGCAATCGCGCGCTCGTCCTCGGCACTGATGATGCCCTGGGCCGCCAGCATTTTGGCATGCGCCTTAGAGCCGGCGATATCCTGCTTATAGAGATGTTTGTCGACCGGCAGCGACGCGCCAAACTCCTGCGTGACCTCGGCCACACCTGCCTCAAAACGACCGCCCCAAAGAGCCATGGAACCGTCCCCTTTCTCCAAATACCAAAACAAGCGCCCAAAGCAATGCGCCATATCGCTAAAGCGATTTTTCAACCGCTAGTTTTGCACATTCCCCACCGTGTGCGGAGCCATGTAGCTAATTTGCAAAGAAGTGACGCGCCATACACTTGGCGCCCAACGTCTCCCTCCGGATGTTGCCCTGCGAACCATCGATCCAGGCCTTCAGGCTCATAGGAACGTCCTCGACCCTTACAGCATCGAACTCGGGCGCGAGGGCAAGCAAAGCATGCGCGATAGCATTGAACATAATGGATACTCCTCATATATATAGGCACAGAGCCGCCAAATTGATAGAAGGAGCCCCGCCGGACAACCCCGGCGGGGCTCGGACTCAGCCGCAGACGCGGCATCATATATGCGGGCGGAACGTAGGGGCCACCGATGTTAAGAAGTGTCAGCAAGCATAACGAAAGGTAGGGACCCCGTGCGCCCGTTATGTATCACGCGGATGGGCCGCGCGGATACCAAGGGAAGGAGGCGCTAGGCCTGAGCGGCAGCAGAGCTGGGGCCCTGGACCTTTGCCCACGTCTTGAGCGACAGCGTATCGATCTCGATAAAGCCGACGCTGGCCTTCTCGTCAAACGTGGTGTCGCGGTCGTAGGTAGCCAGACCGTAGTCGTAGAGGCTGAAGGGGCTCTTGCGGCCGACGACATGGCAGTTGCCCTTAAAGAACTTCAGACGGACAGTGCCGGTCACGAACTTTTGCGTGTCGGCCATAAAGGCATCGAGCGCGTTTTTGAGCGGGCTGTACCACTGGCCGTTGTACACGGCGGTGGCCCAATCCTGCTCGAGCTTGATCTTGGTCTTGAGCAGGTCGCCCTCGACGCAGATGTCCTCGAGCGCCTTGTGGGCGGTGATGAGCGTCAGGGCGCCGGGAACCTCGTAGCACTCGCGGCTCTTAAGGCCCACCAGGCGATCCTCGACCAGATCGAGACGGCCAAAGCCATTGTCGCCGGAGATCTTGTTGAGGGCGATGACGATCTCAGAGAGCTTCATCTTCTTGCCGTCGACGGCGACGGGCTTGCCGGCCTCAAACTCAATCTCGGTGTAGGTCGGGGTGTCCGGGGTGTCCTCGGGATTCTTGGTCATAACCCAAGCGTCGTCGAGCGGCTCATTCCAGGGATCCTCCAGGTGACCGCACTCAATGGCACGACCCCACAGGTTGTCGTCGATGGAGTAGGGGTTGTCGTTGGCACCCTCGGGAACCGGCACGTTGTGGGCGTGGGCATAGGC